>JAYTBG010000398.1:0-2898 GCA_043737055.1 Chitinophagaceae bacterium
TTTGGTTTTTACATCGGTCTCCACATTTTCTTCATTTATCCTGTAGGAAGTCGTGATGTTTAAATGCCTGTTGTCTCCAACGGTTTTAATAACAGGGTAATCGCCAAACACTGCTTTCAGATCATCTCTCACCTGGTCATTTTTCACCGGGTTTTCAAATTGAACTGTATAGCTACGGCCACCTTTAAATTCTACACCTTCATCAAAGCCATTAAAAAACGAAGCGATACCCAGTACTAACACAATCGCTGAAATGATGTAAGCATATTTCCTGAATTTTACGAAATCGTAATTGGCATTCTTAAATATATTTCTTGAAACAGCAGTAAAATATTTGAAGTGACGATTTTTGTTAGTCCAGAAATCAGTGATCAACCTTGAAACCAGGATACCACAAAACAAGGATAACAAAATACCAATGATCTGCGTAGTGGCAAAACCAAGCACAGGTCCAAGGCCGAAATAAAGCAAGATGATTGCCGTAAGCAACGAGGTAACGTGGGCATCCAAAACCGGCGCAAGGGAACGGGCATAACCATCATTCACAGCTTGTGGGTAAGACTTCCCTTTGTTCAACTCATCTTTGATTCTTTCAAAAATAACAACGTTGGTATCTACAGCCATACCAATGGTAAGTACCAAACCAGCAATACCTGCGGCGGTTAGCGTAAACCCCAGAGCAGCTAAAATACCAATGGTAAATAACAAGTTTAATATAAGTGCAATGTTAGCAACCCATCCACTCGTATTATAGTATACGAGCATCAAAAGAAAAATTACCAAAAAGGCTATTCCAAAGGCCATTGCACCGCCTCTTACAGCTTCCGCTCCAAGGGTAGGTCCTACAACCTGCATGGCTACTATTTTAGCGGGGGCATCTAACTTACCAGAAGTAAGTATCTGCGAAAGATCCTTTGCCTGCTCCACTGTAAAACTTCCTGAAATTTCTGAGTTTCCACCCTCAATAGCACCGTTTACATTCGGAGCACTATATACAATATCATCTAGTGTGATTGCTATCGGACGCCCTACATTCTTAGTGGTAAGTCTTGCCCATTGCTTTGTTCCCGTGGGGTTCATCTGCATACTAATGGAAGCCTTACCCATTTGGTCAAATTGCTGAATGGCATTTGCTACAGCATCGCCCTCAATTGGCGCTTTTTCTGAACCGGGCAAAGTTTTAATAGCATACAATGGGAAAAAGCGTTGACCACCTTTGGCAGCTTTCTCTTCTATGCCAAAGAGAAATTTTACATTGCCTGGTAAAGCAGACTTAACTACATCGTTATTAATGTAGCTATAAAATGTAGCTGTGTCTTGCAAAGCGACACTACCAATAGAAGGAACAAAGTATTGTTTGCCATTGGCATCTTTCTGCACATCTATCGGATTGATGATCCGAAAGAAAGGAGCCTGGTTTTGTTTGTTGAGGGTTGTGTCATTTAATTTAGAAGTGTCACCAGCGGCAATGCCATTTAAATAACCCTGGAGATTTTTATCTGCAATAGTAAGTGCTTCACCAAGCTCGCCTATGTTGTACACTTCCCAAAATTGGAGGTTTGCAGATGACTGTAGAAATTTTGTAATTCTTTCAGGATCTTTAATACCCGCCAGTTCTACGTTTATAATTCCTTTGTTTTCGTTGAGGTTGATGTTGGGCTGCGCTACACCAAATTTATCAATACGTTTTACCAGTATCTTATAGGTCTGGTTGATCGCACCTTTAGCAATAGTCTGAAGTTTGTTAGTTACTGCATCGTCGTTGTCAGAAATCTTCACTTCTTTTCCGGCACCGGCAAAAATATCCTTCAGCCTGTTAGGTCCATTTTGTTTTGCATATTCCCTGGTAAACAAAGTGATCAAATTGTCATCACTATTAACCGTTTGAGTTTTTGCAACCTGCAATGCTTTTAATAATTGTTGATCTTTAGAGTTATTGCTTAAAGATTTAATTAAGCCATCAAGAGCAACATTCATTGTAACACTGATACCGCCCTGCAAATCGAGTCCGAGATTTAACTCTGCTTCTTTCGCTTTCTGGTAGGTAGTTCCCAATAAAGGATAGATTACTTTTTCTTTGGTACTATCAAGAATTCGCTGAGTTTTGCTATCAATCAAAGTTTGCTTATCATCAGGCGATAACCCGGCAGCTTGTTTTGACACAAGCCTTGTAGCCTGTGCTCTTACGTCCCCCTCATAGTTGCGCACAACCCAGGTATACGATAATTCCCAAATGGAGATCAGGATCAATGCAATCGTGAAAAACCAAACTAAACCTTTCAGTCTCATGTTTTAAAATCTTTTGTTAGCTTTTGTAATTTTTTATAAGTGTGCAAAGATAGGGGAAAAAGCCATTGAAGAAGGGTCATGGTTTTTTTTGAAAATTAACTGACTTTGCAGTCAAATTGAAGCTTTCATGCATATAAAAATAATGACTTTGCCGACGCTTTTTTGCCTGCTTGCAATGGCCTCTTGCGGCCCTTCAAAAAAGCTGGCAGCACCCGTAGTTTTACCTTCACCTCCGCCAGTGGTAACAGCCGAAACCCCGGGAGACCCTTTTTTTACTTCACTGTTTAAGAATTACCCGGGCTTTATTGATAGCTTCTTGACGTATAAGAAAGAAAAAAATATTCAGATCATCTACACAGAGATAAATAGAAACAGCAATGGTACACCCATGCTCAAAAAACACTATTTCAATCGCAACGATGAGGCTTATTTTTATCCTGCATCTACAGTAAAATTTCCGGTGGCTTTACTGGCTCTGGAGAAATTAAATACTTTAAAAAAGCCTGGATTAAATAAGAACTCCACGATGACAACGGAGGCTGCATACAGCGGGCAAACACCCGTATACAACGACCCCAACACTCCAGATGGAAAGCCGACGATAGCTCA
>JAYTBG010000399.1:0-2887 GCA_043737055.1 Chitinophagaceae bacterium
TATCCTGAGCTTACGCTTACTCCCGCTAAAGTTGCGCTGAATGAAACCCTTACCGTTCGTTCCCGCTCTGCAAATTTTCCTGAAAGAGACTATGTAATATCTGACGAGACGGGGCGCATTGTGCGAAAGGGAGCAGTGAACGAACACATTGCAGAATTTAAGCTGTGCATGGTTGGTTTGGCAACCGGCGTTTACCGGTTTAGCATGGGCAAAGTGCAGGAGAAGTTTATCATTACTGTGTAAACCTCCCCTGACTCAGCTCGTGCAAAAATTATACGATTTCTACTTTGTCCATTACATCTCCGCCACGAATATCATCTATCAAATCTAAGCCTTCTGTAATACGGCCAAAGCAGGTGTGCACACCGTCAAGGTGCTGTGTTCCTTGCCTGTTATGGCAGATAAAAAACTGTGAGCCACCAGTGTTGGGCCCACGATGTGCCATACTCATAACGCCACGATCGTGAGTTTGCTTTGCACCCTTTGTTTCGCATTGAATGGTATAACCAGGGCCGCCTGCTCCGGTACCATCAGGGCAGCCGCCTTGCACCATGAAATTTGGTATTACCCTGTGAAACTTAAGGCCATTATAGAAGCCCTGGTTCACTAGTTTTTTAAAATTACCTGCAGCAACAGGCGCCGCATCGTCAAACAATTCAAAGCTTAGTACGCCCTTGGCTGTATGAATTTTTCCCTGTGTAAGTGATGTAGTTTCCATTTTTATACTTTTAAATTATTACTGAAAAAGATTATTTGCTTTTAATAATAGCAGGCTGCAAAGATGGTTTTAAAAAAACAGAGTTGGGCTATTTGTTTGCACGAAAAGTTGGCGGCTGTAGCGATTCAGGGTGATGATTCCTTGCAATACATTAAAAAAATATTTCTCTTATCAGGATATAGATGCCTGCAAGTAGTATGAACCACCCAAACCCTTTTTTCAATTGCTGGCTGTCTATTTTAGTGCTCAAATAAGTGCCAATAAATATTCCGGCAATGGCGATACCGGCTATCGTCAATAAGAAAGGCCAGTCTATTTCATGACGCCCAACATCTCCCAGGAAACCTATTAAAGAATTAAGGGCAATAATGAAAAGGGAGGTGCCGATGGCTTCTTTCATGGGCAACCGCATAAGGATGACCAATGCAGGTATCAACAAAAAACCGCCACCTGCACCCAGGAAGCCCGTCACCAGCCCAATGAGCACTCCGTAAAATAATAATTTGTAGGGCTTTTTAGTGGCATAGGTGTCATACGTTTCTACTTTACTTTTTATCATTGCAATAGATGCGAGCAGCATCAGTATTGCAAACACGACCATTACAAATAATACATGTGTTACGGTGAAATCTCCAATTCTAAAAAAGATATCTGGCACCAACGGGATAATCACCCTGCGGACAATGAACACAGTAGTAACAGAAGCGGATCCAAAAAGAAAGACCGTTTTAAAATGTACAAGACCAGCCTGGTAGTTTT
Source organism: Chitinophagaceae bacterium (assembly GCA_043737055.1). Taxonomy (GTDB): domain Bacteria; phylum Bacteroidota; class Bacteroidia; order Chitinophagales; family Chitinophagaceae; genus Ferruginibacter. The sequence goes on from JAYTBG010000399.1 coordinate 1,478, forward strand.
TAAAGGCGCCAACAGAACTGGAGATGCCCACCACAAACAGGGAATATGAAATTGCAATCGTAGGCGAAATGCCAAACAAATACACCAATATTGGAATGGTTAAAATAGATCCACCACCTCCTATCATGCCCATGGAAACTCCGATGAACAAAGACGCTATATACCCAATCACTTCCATGTAGCTAACACTATTTCTTTTTTACCAATAAGATACTGGTATGCCGTTATGTTCTCAGGTCTAAAAAAGACACATAAAAAACCCGTGGAAAATTCCAGGGAACAAATGTAACGACATCTACAGCCTTAAAATCTGTGATCAGAAAATTTACAAGAGATAGGCATCGCAAAACGATGATAGCAGAGCATGCGCATGGTTTTCTAATAAACGTGCAACCACTTCCGTTCCACTGCGCAATTCAAGCGTCTCATCAGAAACCTGGTAATTGTCAACTTTCGACAACGCAGACAAGAAACGTTCTTCTGTATTATTGTGCCAGAAACTATTGTCTGCCGATGAAATGTTTAGAAAACGCCTACCTACTACCTTTCTTGTATAGACAGTTTGTTTAGCAGATACAGTAAAGGCGGATGAAAGTGGTGAATAAAGATCTTCTCCTGATCTTGGGGGAACTGTTTGAAATAATCATCATCCCGCCAGCAACGTGACCGTGTTACCTGTGCGTACGTAATCAATCGTGGGAGCATAGGCAGGCTCCATAAACCCAGGCAATTCCTTCATAATCGTTTTTGCGATCAAACTGCCAAGAAATTTGCGATAGTTTTTTGCAGCCTCCTCGTTGGGTTTGCGCAACTTGCCGTAGGCATAGTTACAGGGCCAGGCGCTTAAAAAAACTTTGTTGGCGAATGATTCCTTACGCATTAATAAATGGGTTGACCTCATAAAAATCATCGAGGGTTTGCACCGTCACCGGCGACTCTGGCACCCAGCCGGCAGTGTTTACAACGTTGTATGCCCAACCTGCCTGCGTTGCTGCTTCGTACTAATGAGCAAAATATAAATTCCCAGGCTTGGGGCCTGCACTGCAATAAGTTTTAAAACGAATGTCGGGAGAAATCTTTTTTTGCTGTTGCAGGGTTCGCAGATGTGCAGTGAGTAAAAACGCAATGGCACCTCCCTGGCTGTGACCCATAATTAGCACTTCATTACGGCCGGCCTTGCTTAACGGGTCAATTTTCAGCATCATGTCCTGCACTAAAAACCCTGTGCTGATTAACCATCCGGTGCGAACGGCAGCCCTAGGATTATTGGCTGGTTGGTAATTGAACATGTAAGTATTGGACAACCTTAGCTAGCCTTTGGCCGGAACCATGGCCGCATAAAAATTTGCCATCCAACTAATTTCCTTTGTTGTGGTGCCCCTGATGCTTATAACGGGAACGCCCTTTTCT
>JAYTBG010000400.1:0-2883 GCA_043737055.1 Chitinophagaceae bacterium
CCAAAAAAAGCAACCCCAGAGAAAGCAACTGCAGAGAAAGCAACTGCAGAGAAAGCGCTGGCCGACGATCTCTCTAAACTTGAAGGTGTTGGCAAGAAGATAGCGTTACTACTAAATAAGGAGGGTATTATATCCTATAAAGATTTGGCAAAAACAACTATCAAAGGTTTGCAGGCCATCCTGACTGCCGGTGGCAATCAATACAGTATTCACAACCCTGCCAGTTGGCCAAAACAAGCTAAACTAGCAGCTGCGGGCAAATGGGAAGAACTTACCAAACTGCAGGGCGAGCTTAAGGCCGGCAAATAATCGCAAACAAATTTCTAGTCTAAAAAGCCCGTTCCGGGCTTTTTTTTATATCCCCTAATGCAATACATTCGTGTTAAATAAGGGATTTTTAAATTTTTTTAATGCAGGTTCTTTTATCTACACAGCAATTACATGTTACCATAAAAAGGCTGGCGCACCAGTTGGTGGAGAACTATAGCTCTTTAGAGCAGGTGGTTTTTATCGGCATTCAACCACGTGGAATCAGGATCAGCGAGTTAGTGATTCAGCAGGTAAAGCTGTTGTGTCCGCAGGAAGCCGTGCAGCACGGACTCCTCGACATCACATTTTACCGGGACGACATTCGGGAAGAATTTCATGTGGCTAGCCAAACCGAGCTACCTTTTTCTATCGAGGGGAAAATCGTAGTGTTGATAGATGATGTGTTATACACCGGCAGAACAATTCGTGCTGCATTAGATGCCCTGCAAGATTTCGGAAGGCCACAGCGGGTAGAGTTGTGTGTACTGGTTGATCGCCGCTTTAACCGGGAACTTCCTATTCAACCCAATTACCGGGGTATTGCCATCGATTCTGTTGTAAGCCAAAAAGTAAAATTGGAGTGGGATCGGGAAGAAGTAGTGATCTATTAGGTGAAAGGAGGAGAGGTGGAAGGTAAAAGGAAAAAGGCGAAAGGCCAAAGGTGAAGGTGAAGGTGAAGGTGAAAGGTCGGGCAAACAAAATCAGCAATCAGACATGAGAAACCATAAATCAGACATCAGAAATCCTAGATCAGAGATCACACACCATAAATCATAAATCAGACATCAAAAATCATAAATTAAAAGTCAGAATTTCGTAGAATTTCACCGGGTTTATGTATCAATATTTTTCCCTTAGCTTTGCTCCTTAATGCAACTATCTACCAAACATCTACTAGGCATTAAGAATTTATTACCGCAGGATATTTCCCTCATTTTATCTACCGCAGCACAGTTCAAAGAGGTATTGCAAAGACCCATTAAAAAAGTTCCTTCCCTGCGTGATGTAACTATCGTAAATCTATTTTACGAAAACAGCACCCGCACACGCATTTCATTTGAACTGGCTGAGAAACGGCTCAGTGCGGACACCATAAACTTTACAGCGTCTAATTCCTCTGTTAGCAAAGGAGAAACGTTATTAGATACGGTCAACAACATTCTAAGCATGAAGGTTGATATGGTCGTCATGCGCCATAGTGCTAGCGGGGCTCCTCATTTCCTGGCAAAACATTTACCAGGTACAGCCATTGTAAATGCTGGAGACGGCATTAACGAACATCCCACGCAAGCCTTGCTTGATGCATTTTCTATACAAGAAAAAATTGGGACATTAGAAGGAAAAAAGGTTTTGTTATTAGGCGATATCATGCACTCCCGGGTAGCGTTGAGCAATATTTATCTCCTAACAAAAATGGGCGCCGAAGTTATGGTTGCAGGTCCACCCACATTAATCTCCCCATACATAGCGGATGCACTGAACGTAAAAGTTGAATATAATCTGAAGAAGGCTTTACAGTGGTGCGATGTGGCCAATGTGTTGCGCATACAACTGGAAAGACAAAGTCAGGTTCTTTTTTCTTCCTTAAGGGAATACAATCTTGCCTTCGGTGTTACACGCAAACTGCTTGATGAAGTGGGGAAAGACATTGTAATTATGCACCCTGGACCAGTTAACCGTGGGGTTGAGATAGACAGCGATGTGGCAGACGGGAATGAGTCTATTATTTTACAACAGGTAGAAAATGGAGTAGCCGTGCGGATGGCGGTTTTGTACCTGCTAGCTGGAAAGAAAGTTGATAGTTGATAGTTTGGGCAAAACATGTTAATCTGTAAAGTTTGAAATTGAATAGACATTGAACCTTGAACCTTTAAACCTCTTCCCGCATGCAGAGAATATGTTTATTTCCCGGCACTTTTGACCCCGTAACACTCGGTCATACAGATATCATTAACCGGGCACTGCCGCTCTTCGATAAATTAGTGGTTGGAATAGGCCGCAACGTTAATAAAGTTCCTATGTTTAGTGAGCAGCAACGTTTGCAATGGTTGAGAGATATTTATAAAAATAATCCCAAGGTGCATGCAGTGGTTTACGATGGCCTCACAGTGCAATGCTGCAAAGAAGTGGGCGCCAATTTTATACTCCGGGGTATACGGTACGTTAATGATTTTGAATATGAAAAGGCTATTGCTGATATGAACCGAAGCCTTGAAAATGATATCGAGACTATTTTCCTTACTTGTTTGCCGCAATACACTTCGGTAGCCAGTACCCTTGTGAGAGATGTGCTTAAGAACAGGGGCGACGTCTCTAATTTTTTACCCTTAGAGGTAAATGAAACCATCAAAAAAATTGCTCTTGGTGCCTGAAATAATTTGGTTCAATAAAGAATTGCAGCTTGCTGATCTGCAATCTTACAACCCAGAGACTATGTCCAGCTTTCTTGGGATGAAGTGGGTGGGCGTTGGCCCCAATTTTCTAAAAATGCGAATGCCTGTGGATATAAGAACCCGCCAACCCTATGGCCTGCTTCATGGGGGTGCCAGTTGTGCACTCGCTGAGACCATTGGA
>JAYTBG010000401.1:0-7057 GCA_043737055.1 Chitinophagaceae bacterium
CACAGAGTCTAACGTGGATTGGGTCCAAACGTCAGCATGAGATAACTTTGTGCAATTAAAAGCAGCACATAAAAAGACCGTTTCTTTTACTGGGACAAAGATCCCATCACAGAGTTTGGTCGCCAGCGCATGTTAAAACTTTACTTGGTGGCCGTTTATAGCGGTACGCCGTATAGGAGATCAATCCAATTTTATATGCGCGGTCTATGTGCTGCTTAATTTAAAAAGCAAAGATTATGCACAAAGAAAAAGAAAAAAGACCACAGCGCGTTCAACGCAAGACAGTTATTATCAAAATGAAGGAGGGCCTGACCATTGAGCACCCCAATGCAGCGGGGATTGATGTCGGGGACACAGAATTTTCAGTTGGCTTCCGCCTCAAAGAAGGCGGTTATCAGGTTCGTACGTACGGCACTTTCACCCACGATCTGGATTGTATTGTCAAAGACCTTCAGGAGGCTGGCATTACGACGGTTTCTATGGAAAGTACAGGTGTGTATTATGTGCCCTTATATCTTAAAATAGAAGCGGCCGGCATAGAACCTTATCTGGTCAATGCGCGGCATGCAAAAAATGTGACAGGCCGCAAGCATGATGATAGTGATGCCATATGGCTTCAAAAGCTGCATACCTGTGGTCTTTTACAAAAGAGCTTTCAGCCTGCCGATAATGCGCGCGCCTTTAGAGACCTGGTGCGCCAGCGAAGAAAGTTGGTGATTGCGGGAGGTGACCAGGCGCGCAAGATGCAAAGAGCGCTGGAGTTGATGAATGTAAAAATACATACCGTTATCAGCGACCTGCTGGGCAAAACAGGCCTGAGTATAGTAAAGGCCATAATAGATGGCGAGCAGGATGCCACAAAGCTTGCTGCCTTAGCAGACAAAAGAGTACACGCGTCTGTTGAGGAGATTGTCCTGTCATTAGAAGGCATATGGAGGGATGAACATCTGTTCGTGCTCAAACAATCATATGAGGCTTATGAATTTTATCAAAAGCAAATGAGGGAGTGTGATGAGAAGATTAAGGCACAGCTGAACAAAATGACCGCCATTGTACAAGATGGTGAAATTTATAATGATGATGAAAAGGTAGCCCCCGTTGAAGATAGCAAAACAGCAGAGGAAGCAAAGACTCCAAAACCAAAAAAGAAAGCGGTAAAGAATCAATTCAACTTTGATGTGAGATCACACATGGCTAAGGTCTTAGGCACAGACTTGTGCGATCTGGTAGGCATTAGTGACACAACAGTACTGGAACTGATAGCCGAAATAGGCACAGACATAAGCCAATGGAAAAATGAAAAAAGATTTAACGGTTGGCTAAACCTGTGCCCCAATACAAAGATATCAGGAGGCAAAGTTATCAGCAGCAGGGTAATGAAAAAGAAGAACTATGCAGGCCTAACCTTGAGAATGGCCGCTATGACAGTAGCCAGATCTAAAACACCCCTGGGCGATTATTATCGCCGGATGCGGGGTAAGCTTGGTGGTAAAGGAGCCGTCGTGGCAACAGCCAATAAAATGGCCAGGATCATCTACCAAATGCTCAAAGAACAGATACCTTACGACAAAACCCTGCTTGAAAAAGCAACAGACAAAAACGTTGCAAAGCAAATAGCATATCATGAAAGAAAAATCGCAGAATATAAAAAAACCGCATAAGCAACATGCTGATTATCAAAAATATTCTAAGTAGTTATATAGGAGGTTAGATTCTTAAAATTACTGATGTGAGCATCTAATTTAGACCCATAACGGTATTAACGTCTACCGATCTACCCAATAAGTTTCGCCTTTTAACAATTAAATTGCCCCGCTATAATTTATTTAAAAGCTCATTAACAACTCAGCAACATCACTCCTCTCCACCTGTGTTTTTCATTTTCATCAAAACAGCATAGGAATTCTTTACAATAATCACCTTATCTAATAACTCCATCTTCGATGAATTTATTGCAACAAACCCATTTTCTGCTAAATTGGTATTGACAGGAGTCATCTGGAAAATCTTATTTTGAAGTTCAACAAAAACATAATCCTGCTCCCCGGATCTAACGATAGCTTCTGCAGGTACAGCAATAACTGAATTATTGGTAAGCTCAATCGCAGCGTTCATAAACATCCCCGGAAGCAACATGGGTACGGCACCCGTGAAATGACAATGAACAATGGCGCTCCTGTTGCTATCGAGTGTTTTACTAATCAATATCACCCTGGCGTGGTATATCGTTGAAGTATCCCCTGTAAGGAAACAACTCACTAACTGGCCGGGCCTGATTGAGTTTAAGTCCTTTTCAAAAATTGTAAGCGCAAGATGCAAGTCATTGGTATTGACAAGGTCAAATAACACTTCGGCAGGACTCACATATTTACCTATGTTTACTCTTACAGCGGCTACATATCCATCGATCGGGGCTACAATATCAACCGTTCTGCTAATATTGCTTTCCAAAAGAGAAGCAGGGTTAATTCCAATCAATAATAATTTCTGTTTCAGGGAGCTTAAAGATATTTTTACAGATTGAAACTCGGTGGCTGCCTGTTCAAAGATTTTATCGCTTATGGCCTTGGTAGTATTCAGTAGTTTTTGTCGTTCATACTCTTTCTCTAACAAGCTGTACCTCGCCTGTGCCATCAGGTAATCTTCCTGTACCTGGATGATAGACTGATCCTGCATAACAGCCAATACCTGGCCCTTCCTGATTTTCATTCCAGGCAACAGTTTTGTACTTTTAAGATAGCCACCCGATGGAAAGCTGATGGTAAGCATGTTTTGAGGAGGAACGTCTACCAAGCCATTTACTTTAAGTATTGAATGCATGGACCTCATTTGCGGCTTAGCTGTTACTATCCCTGCATTTTTAATCTGTGCATCTGTTAATGTTACATTCATTTCATTGCCAGGGTTTGCCGGTGTTTCCTGTTTTACTTCCTTTTTTGAAGTACAACTGCAAACAGTAAAAAGGCCTATAATAAATAGTATCTTATTCATCGGTTTTAATTAAAAATTGGGAGAATATGAATTGATTTCAAGTACCGTTATGTTCCACTCATGCAGCGCATCAATATAATCAGCTTGTAAACTGATTGACTGGTTGACAAGTACGGTCCATTCGAAAAAATTAATGGCGCCATTATTAAACTGGAGTGACGCATTCTCCAGCAATATCCTGGATTGTTGAACTGCTGAGACCTCAAAGTATCTCAGCGCCTGTAGATTTTTCCTGTATGTAAGCAACAACTGTTGCAGCAAGGATTTGTGATATGCCAGTGTATCAGCATATTCGGACCGAGATGCAGCAAATTTTAAATCCGCGGCATTTATCCTGGCCTTAAGATAGCCCTTGAAAATTGGGATGTTTATCCCTGCTATCACGGAAGAAAATCTTCTTGATGCATCAAAATATTTATTAACGCCATTAAGATTCTGCGGGCCAATCAACGATTGATTGCTGTAACCAAGATTTAATAACGGCAGCTTACGTGATTGGGTTAACAGTAACTCTTTCCATAAAAAGTCCTGTTGTTGCTTCTTAACCTGTAGCCATGGATAAAGACTTAACGATGCGGTATCCGGCACATTTAACAATGCCAGCCTGGAATCAGTGATCAAAACCGACAAAGTATCTTTTGTATTTAACAGGTAGCCCAAACGACTCTGCAGTATTAGATAGTCTGAATCAAGTTGTTGTAGCTGATTTGTTGTTTGTAGCCGCTGTGACCTGGCAGATGTAACCTCAACAATGTTGCCCTCACCCACTTTAAATCGCAGCTCCTGCTTTTGTAGAACCGCATCATACAAACTATCGGCCGTTAATAACAACTGCCTTTTCTTGAGCATTATGAGCATCTCATAATAAAGATACACCACCTCCTTTTTTACGGTTAATTTTATAACGTTTTCATGGACGATACCACCACGGGTTTGCTCTTTTAAAAGATCCTGTTGCCTCCGGTACACTTTCGGAAATGATATTGCCTGCGTAACCATGAACCGCGTATCATTGGAAATGCTGTTAAATTGTCCAAATTCCCCCTGCACAGTTGTGAAGGGTATATCCCATGCACTTTTTTGTAGTTCCGCCAGGGAACGCGTTTGAAGTTTCGCCGATTGTATTGAAAGGTTTTGCCTGGTAGCAATATCAATGGCTTCTGGCAAAGAAATAACCCTTTGCTGTGCACACACCTGAGTTACTGAGGTTCCAAGAGTTATTAAGATAATTGCAGCATTTATTTTCTGCTTCTTGTTAAAAACCCTGGTAATAGATTTAAAATTAAAAGATTTACTATTACTTATTTTATCTGCCAAAATATATAATACCGGCAACACAAGCAGCGTAAGCAGCGTTGCAGTTAGCAGTCCGCCTATAACAACAGTAGCAAGAGGCCGTTGAACTTCCGCCCCTGCACCATTACTCATTGCCATGGGAAGAAAACCTAATGAAGCAACTACGGCGGTCATCAATACGGGTCTCAACCGATTGCTTGTTCCTGCCAATACTCTTTGCATGATATCCTGCATTCCGCTCTTTTTTAATGAGTTAAATTCAGTTAGTAACACGATGCCATTTAAAACCGCGATGCCAAATAAGGCAATGAAACCTACCCCGGCCGAAATACTGAACGGCATATCCCTTATGAACAATGAAAATATTCCCCCGATAGCAGAAAGCGGGATAGCGGTAAATATCAGGAAGCTCTCGCCAAAAGAGTTGAAGGCAAAATAGAGCATCATAAAAATGAGCAGTAATGAAATAGGAACTGCAATGCTTAAACGCTTTTTCGCGGCTACGAGGTTCTCAAATTGACCACCATAAGTAGTATAATACGCTGTAGGAAATTTTACCTGCTGTGCAATTTTTGATTGTAGTTCCTTCACCACTGTTTGAACATCTTTACCACGAACGTTAAAACCGACTGCAATTCTCCGTGCGGCATTCTCACGCTGGATTTGATTAGGCTTCAGCTTAACGAGTATATCAGCGACCTGTTGCAGCGGAATTTGCGTTCCTCTTGAAGTTGAAATCAAAAGGTTTTGAACATCCGACAGGTTCTTGCGTTCATTGTTAGTCAATCGAACCACCAGGTCGAACCGTCTTTCATTTTCGTACACCTGCCCTGTCACTGCGCCCGCGAAAGCTGATTGCAGTATATTATTTACATCGGTTATTGATATGCCATACTGTGCCAGTGCGGCACGGTTGTAATTTACTTCTATCTGGGGAAGCCCGGTCTGCGACTCAACATACAAATCTTTAGCACCGTCAATTTTACTAATGATGCTACCAATTTTTTCAGCATAATAAGTAAGTGTGTCGAGGTCTTCACCAAAAATTTTACAAATTACATCCTGCCTGCCGCCCGTCATCAATTCATTAAAACGCATCTGTACCGGGAATTGGAAACCGGCTGTTATTCCAGGCACATCCTCCAGCGCCTTGCTCATTTTCTCTGCCAGTTCATCAAAAGAAGTGGCGGAAACCCATTGTTTTTTCGGTTTTAAAATAATCATCATATCAGACGCTTCCATAGGCATCGGGTCAGTAGGTATCTCTCCGCTCCCTATCTTAGTAACAACTTTTTGCACTTCAGGAAATTTTTGCAAAAGAATATGAGAAGCCTGTTGTGTAGAATTGATAGTTGTAGTGAGAGAGCTGCCGGTGAGCACCCGCGTATCAACAGCGAAGTCACCCTCCTCCAGTTTAGGGATAAATTCACCGCCCATATTTAGTAATATCCACACAGCTATCCCAAACAGGATAGCAGCAGTACCTAATACCATCTTCGGAAATATCAGTGTTTTTTTCAATATCTTCTTATAAACATTTTCAATCTTCTTCATCGCCCTGTCAGAGATCGTGGGCTTTGTTTTAACATTTTTACTCAGCACCAGTGAACTCATCATTGGAACATAGGTAAGCGAAAGAATAAAGGCACCCAGAATAGCAAAGACTACCGTTTGGGCCATCGGCTTAAACATCTTTCCTTCAATACCCTGGAGTGATAAAATCGGGAAATAAACAATTAGTATTATCACCTGGCCGAATACTGCCGCGTTCATGAGTTTGCTGGCCGACTCTTTTACCTCAGCATCCATCTGTGGCTGTGAAATTCTCTCCACATCTTTAAATTTTCCGGGCTGGTACAGGTGGTGCATGGTCGCTTCAACGATAATTACAGCACCGTCTATTATTAAGCCAAAGTCCAGGGCGCCAAGGCTCATCAGGTTTCCGCTAACTCCAAACAGGTTCATCATGCTTATTGCAAATAACATAGCCAGGGGAATGATAGATGCCACTAACAACCCGGCTCTCAAATTACCAAGGAATAATACCAAAATAAACACAACAATCAATGCGCCTTCAACCAGGTTCGTTTTAACAGTATTGATGGCGTTGTTTACCATCTTGGTGCGATCCAGGAAAGGTTCAATCATAACACCTTCAGGAAGCGTTTTTTCAATCTGTGCAATTTTTAGTTTTACATTTTTAATTACCTGTGAAGAGTTCTCTCCTTTTAACATCATCACCACTGCCCCTGCCACTTCTCCTTTATCATTATAACACATGGCTCCATAGCGGGTGGAAGAACCTATCTGAACATCCGCGATATTTCTTATCGTAACAGGCGTGCCATCAGGTAACGATTTAACGACAATATTCGAGATGTCTTCATTATTTTTCAAAAGGCCTTCGCTTCTTATAAATAACACAGTCGGCCCCTTCTCGATATAAGCACCGCCCGTATTTTGGTTGTTATTCTGAAGCGCTCTAAAAACGTCAGAGATGGAAAGATTGAACGATTTGAGTTTATTGGGGTTAACTCCTATTTCGTATTGTTTTAACAGCCCGCCAAAGCTGCTAACATCAGCAATACCGGGTGTTCCAAGAAGTTGCCTTCTCACAATCCAGTCCTGGATCGTTCTCAGTTCCATCGCATCGTACTTTCCTTCATAGCCAGGTTTCGGCCTTACAACATACTGGAAAATTTCACCCAGGCCAGTGGTCACCGGGCCCAATGTAGGTATCCCTAATCCAGTGGGAATTTGGGCCTGCACT
>JAYTBG010000402.1:0-2865 GCA_043737055.1 Chitinophagaceae bacterium
TTTGTAGTATTTGAAATGGTTGCTGATGCCATCACCCATAAAAAATCATACAAGTTTGAGGATACGATTACTAATATCAGTTTAGGCCTTGGCCAACAAATTATTGAAGCCTTGATAAAGACATTTTTTACATTCTTGTTTTTAGAGGTTTACAAGCATTCGATATTTAAAATACCAAACACTATTTGGACTTTTCTTGCTGTAGTTTTGATTCATGATTTTATTTATTATTGGTTTCATAGGCTTAGCCATACAATTAATATTTTATGGGCTGTTCATATTGTACATCATCAAAGCAGGGAATTCAATTTAACAGTAAGTCTCCGGCAACCCTGGCTGCATAAAATTGCAGGGTTTGCCTTTTATCTGATATTCCCATTTATCGGGATCAGCCCAACTATACTGGTTTTAGCATTTGCCTTTCAGACATTTTACCAATTTTGGCTACATACCCGTTTCATCGGTAAACTGGGTATTCTGGAACATGTTTTGGTAACTCCTTCCCATCACAGGGTTCATCATGGAGTAAACGATATTTACATTGATAAAAATTACGGCAATACGCTCATCGTGTGGGATAAGTTATTTGGAACTTTCCAGGTAGAGGACGAGCCGGTAGTATTTGGTACTGTCGAACCATTTACAAACACAGATCCTATATTCGCAAATATTCATTTTTGGAAAAAAATAATCAAAAAAACTGAAAACAGGAAAGGTTTTTTCCTCAAGGCAAGAATATTTTTTATAAGACCAGTTGACATCTCCGGAATAAATATTGAAGGTGACAAAAAAGAATATATCTTAAATGCTTTGCCCACCACGTTAAAATGGTATATCGCTTTCCAATATATTCTTAATCTGGCTGCTGCTTTTTACTTTTTATTAAAACAAGATTCACTCTCATTTTTTTGGAAAAGTATTTCAGTAATATTCATCATTTGGAGCATTTATAGCTTTTCTGCACTGATGGAGAGAAAACAGCATGCAGTTTTTTGGGAGCTTATAAGAGTAATTTTATTGTGTTTATTAGCTTATTATTTATGCATCTTGTACTGAAGATATCGATGAATTAAGAACTACCCGGAAGGTGAAAAACCCAGTTCATCTTAGTCATTGATTTGCATTTACAAGGAAATATATTTTATATTATGCAGTGTTTTAATAAGGCTAAAACATTATTCTATTATTCTGATAAAATATAAGATTTACTCTTTATTACCTTTCTGATATTAATGGTGGTGATGATTTTTCTTATACCGAAAATAATAATTCTCCATAAATAATCGCTTGGAATCATTATATCGGCTAACGCCCCCAATAGCATATAAGAAACGAATATAATACCAGGGTAAGTCTATCTGTAATGGCATAAAACCACTGCGTGCACTTGCAGGATACAAATGATGATTATTATGCCATTCGCCTGCAACATAACCTGGCCAGTATCCGTTAATTGACAAATCCTTGTGATTAAAATCCACACCTTCTTTTCTTTTGTTTATCCCCTTCCCATGGCCTTGATAGTTAAAAGTTCGAACGCTGATAACCCAAATAAAAGCAGCACCAAACAAACAACATACAAGCGGGATACCCCCAATTAGAAAAAAAACCACATACCAAAAAGACCAATTCATGATTAATAATAACCAAGTCCAGAATGGGTTAGAAACTGAACCCCACTTTTGGTACTGTGCAAAGGTATTTATCTTAACACCGGTATTTTTCAATAACGATGCAACTTTTCTGTATTCCTTAACTGAAAGTTTTCGGTTAATCAATTGATGATTTGAGTCCGCAAGAAAACAATAAAGCCAACCAGCTGCTGCATTGTAAGGGTCTCCGGGTTTATCGGAAAGTGAGTGATGTACGTGATGGGAAACAACATATATCTCATCGGGTAGCGCCTTGATGACCATATTCTGGGTTAGATATTGCCAAAAAGGATGACTGAAGGAATACGATTTATGGGTGGCATAGCGGTGATACCAAATTGTGCCGAAAGTCCCCATTCCTACCATACTGTAAAGAAAACCTATCAATAGCAGCCAAAGACTGAAATATTTAAAAATAAAAAATAAAAGGAACGGCAACAATGCCAATGCCCAAAACCAACTGGTAAATGACAACCAGTTTTTTTTACTTTTGAATATATTCATTCTTGACCAGAATTCACTAATAATCTCTTTCTTTAAAGGAATTATAAGTTTTCCGTCTTCATCCTGCCAGCCGTAAGATGGCGGTTCCAGAATTTTTTCAATGAATGTCATTTAACATCTAAGTTTAATACCTGTAATGTATGTATTCAAAACAAACTGAACTATCTCTTAGAGAGTGTTTCGTGATCTAAAGATACTTTTTTTTATTTTTAGTTTTATAAGATACAAATTAAAAATAAAGATTCAAGTTTACGCCTTAAATAATCTTGCCTTCTTCTTTTAAAGGTTAACATTTTGATTAATTCCAAATACTTAAAAATTTCTTCCGGCCTTCCGTAATAAACATCTGCCAGTGTTACGTTACAAGGGATTAGTACTAGCGCTTCTGGTTATAATAATGCACAAAAGTGGCAAGTGATGTCTTGCTGATATTTGAGATAAAGTTGAAAAGAATTCCGTCCGCAGGGGTGGGTGGGCTGTGCGTTGGCATTTTTAGCTCTTTTGCAAGGTTGGCTTTGTGTCTGAGTTTTGTGCGCCTTGCAAATGTGCTAAAAATAGCGTGGGGTCGGGTCGGCAAAGTCATGGATGTTTGTATATGTGTAGTATGTCGTTAGGCGGATTCTAGTTTTGATTGCAACTTTTTGATGAAGTTAATAAAAAAGATTTTTTATGTTAGACTTTTCCATTTTAACCCAATTTATCCACTACC
>JAYTBG010000403.1:0-7053 GCA_043737055.1 Chitinophagaceae bacterium
GGCATTGGAAATGGAACAGCAATACCTGTTGCTGCAGCGCTGGAAATCAATAATATTCCTGTGGCTGTAAACAGCAGCAGTCTTACACCAGCTACTACCAATCAACTTTACCTGCGTACCAGAAATAATGAAGGTAGGTGGAGCATTACCAACGTAAAAGAATTTGTGGTAAGCATTACCGGCGACCCTGCGTATGCGGCCGCCCCTACGGCACCACAAAACATTGTAGCAGCAGAATATTTTACTGATACCGACCCGGGCATTGGAAGTGGGATAGCGATCAGTCTTAGCGCCGCAGTCAATATCAGCAACATGGCCGTAGCTATAAACACAGTAGGTTTGAGCAATGGGCTACACAGCTTGTTTGTAAGAACTAAAAATAACGAAGGCCGCTGGAGCATCAGCAATGTTGCTTCATTTTATACTGATTTGCTGGCGTTATCGGCAGACAGTCTTCTATTTGGAAATGTACCTTTGAATACAAGCTCTCTTAAAAACATCATTGTTACCAATAACAGCAATGTAAACCAAACTATTAATGCTGTGTTGGCAGGAGCGCCGTTTACAAGCAATTTTACCACGCAAAGGACCATTGCACCTGGTGCAAAAGATACGATCGTTGTGAACTTTACGCCAACTGTTGCTGGCGTATTCATACAGGGTTTGCAATTACAAACCTCTGCAGGAAATTACAACGTTGGGTTAAACGGCACTGGTGTTACCCAGGTTCCATCATGGACCATTACGCCGGCCACTGGCCACGATTATGGCAATGTACCTGTAAGCACGACTGCAAATTTTAGTTTTACCATTCAGAATACCGGTAATGTGCCGGCCACCCTGAGCAATGTAACAACCACGAATACTGCATTTGTTCCCAGCTTCACCACGGGCACCATCATACCCGTAAATGGTAGCATTACTTTGCCTGTTGCATTCAACCCGCTTATTGTGAATCAGTACAGTGCGCAGGTACGCATAGAATCTTCTACCCCCGGAGTAAATTTTGTAACTGCAGCCATAAGTGGGCGAGGCTTTAACGCCGGTGCACCACCGGTGCTACAATTCGTAACTGGCACCCCATACAATGCCGTAACCGGAGTAAACCCTTCTGCAGGGCAAGTGGGCAATTACACTTACAAAATATTGTACAAATCTTCTAACAACAGGGCACCCGAATCAGGCTCGCCAAGACTGTCTGTAGACCTAACCGGCGACCAGGATTTTACAGATCTTAACGAAGGCACCTTTGCAATGATCAAAGAAACCCCAGGCAACGATTATGTGAATGGTGTTGTGTATGCTTACACCTACACGCACCTCAACAATTCGAATACGGCTGGTTATAAATTTTCTGCCACAGACGATAACGGCAATGCCGCCAGCAGCATCAATACAAACTATGTGAGCGGGCCCACCATAACCGATCAGCAACTTGACCTGCGCATTTTTGCAAACGACATCAGCTTTAGCAAAAGCAATCCATCACCCGGCGAAACCTTTACGGTGTTTGCGAAAATAACCAACAGCACAGCGTTGCCTGCAAGCAACATACCTGTTAAGTTTTACAGGGATACAATTCTTATTGACAGCGATGTGATACCCGCAGTGAATGCGTTTTCTAGCACTATCATTAGCCGCACGCTAACCTTTGCTGCAGAAGGATTCTATCC
Source organism: Chitinophagaceae bacterium (assembly GCA_043737055.1). GTDB lineage: Bacteria > Bacteroidota > Bacteroidia > Chitinophagales > Chitinophagaceae > Ferruginibacter. The sequence goes on from JAYTBG010000403.1 coordinate 1,674, forward strand.
TATCAAAGTGTGGATAGACAGCAGCAACACCATCCCGGATATCAATCCCCTAAACAACTATGCCATCAGGCCGGTAATTGTCGGCTCGCCTAATTTGCCGGGTGGTATTTTGGTTACTACCAATGCCGTTATGCAACAATGCCCGCAGGTGAAAGTATTTATATCTGGCTTTGCAAATTATTTTGGTACGGGCAGCCCAACTGTTGTGGCCGGTGCGGAGGTAACCATTAATACCGGCATCCAAACCATTACTACCACAACGAATGCTGCGGGGTATTATAGTTACCTGCTTACAGGAGTAACCTGTGGTGGAAGCTTTACTTACAACGTGCGTGTTACTGACTTTACATTTACCAGCAGCCTGGTTACAAACGCCATTGCCCTGCCGTGCCCTGCTGCCAATGCATGTACTCCGCCTCCTTCGCTGGGTGGTGCAGCGGCTTTTTCTAGTAGCAATCCATGCAGTAACATCGCAGGCGGCACTGGCCCGGTTGTTGTAAAACTGAAATACCGTGAACGCAATCTCGCCAATTTTTGGAATGGGTTTGACCAAATCGTACAGGACACTTTGCGGGTGTTTCAGGATGGTGTGTTGATTCAAACAATCGGCAGCGCAGATTATTCTCATGGCCCCGGCAATGAAGTAACCGTGCCCATTAACGTTCCGCTTTCTGCTGCTGCAACGGTGTTAACTGCTACCCTTACCTATGTGTACGTAGAGTATTTACAAATACCGAGTTCTATCTACTTTGGCAATTTTATTCCGATGACTCACACCGGCGGTACCACCATAAACCCGGTACCCAATCAGCCAGACCTGACGTTGGAAAGCTTTGCGCAAACAAGTTTCACTTCTTTTAGTTTTAGAAACGTGAATATAAAATGCGTGGCTGCCGGTGCGCACACTGTAAAAATATACGACTCCATCCCCGGCGGTACAATGACTTTGATAGACACGAGGAGTGTTGCCTCTCTGGCAGCCAATAGTGGTATCAGCATCAGCTATAGTGATCCTACGATTAGTTCGGGTACGCATTTTATAAAAGTGGTAACCGATGCAGATGGTACCGTGCCTGAAACCAACGAAGGAAACAATGTATTTACGTTTATCCTTGTGGTGCCGCCATCTGAACTGACGGTTACAGAAATAGCGGCTACACCCACGGCACTTTCTACAGGTAGCAGCACCAGTTTTACTGCCACCATAAAAAATACCGGGAGAAGAACCGGAGGTTTTGTGGTAAGGTTCAGAGCAAATGGAGTGCAAATAGGGGCGGTAAAAAACATCAGCTTTTTAAATGAAAATACTTCGGTTACGGTTGTATCTGATCTATACATTGTGACCAACGCCAGCAGCGATTGCGGTGCCAGCATTGAGGCTTTTGCAGACGCAAACAGCCAGGTGATAGAGTCTAACGAAACAAACAACAGCCGGCAAACTGTTTTGGGTGCCGATCTTGCTCCCTACCAAATTAGTGGCCAGGTTGGTTCAGCCAGTAACCCGGCTGTTGTGAGAGTATTTACAACCAACCAATTTTACCCGGCTATTAGAAACATCGGAGAGAGAGATGCAAGTGATGTAACGGTAAGGTTTAGACTAGCGGGAAACTGGATAGGCGCTGATACTATTGGAAATGTAAAAGCAGGTGAAGTCTTTGCATCTTACGCAGCCTTCACCCAAATGTTTACAGTGGCCGGCGACTATGTGGTGAAAGTAACTGCAGATACTGCGAACAGCATTTGCGAAAGTGTGGAGACCAATAATGAGGGCGATTTCTTTATAAGAGTCGTAGAGAGTAAGCCTGATCTTGAAGTGCTCTCACAGTATATTTCCCCAAGCAGCCTTAATCCAAATATTGCACAAGGCATAACGCTGGTAGGCACTGTAAAAAATATGGGTGGTAAGGTAACTACACCGAGTATTTTAAGATTTATGGTAGACGATATTCAGTTGGGCGCCGATGTCCCCATCGATGCCATCTTACCAGGCAGAGACACTACTGTAGCTGCCACTGCAACATATTCTTCTATAATTCCCGGGGTAAAAATAATGAAGCTGGTAGCCGATCCATTGAATACTTTATTAGAAGAAAGGGAAGACAACAACGTTGCAACCCGTGCGCTCATTGTAGGAGATGCACCAGATATGGCTCGCAGCTTTGCAGGCGCCATATCCTTTAATCCAAGTGGTTTTGTAAGTGGCGATAGCGTAATGGTAAACTTCCAGGTAAAAAATAAAGGTCCGCAGGTGGGCACCGCATGGGTACGTTTTCTTGTAAAGGATACTACGTTTGCAACGTCTGCCATAGACAGTCTGCAATTTACATTAGCTCCGGGGGCATCCGTTACACTGAGTAAGCGCATGTACTTCGACATTGATGAAGGCTATGTACTCACAGAAATTTACAACAGCAGTCCTTTAGAATTTGATCTGCTGAACAACAACGATACGCTTCGGTTTACAACAATGGCAAAAATGAAAAATGCCATCACCATCAATGGCAACCTTGATATGATGCAGGCAGCACCCTCCGAACTACCAGGCTGGATTGGTGGAAAAATACTGTTGGGCAATTATGATCTTACTGTTAATGGGTTCATTCTAAATTATGACGCAACGCATTTTATCATCAGCAATGGAACAGGAAAACTACGCCTTGTAAATGCAAGCACAGAAAATGTGTATCCCATTGGATCATCTGATACGAGTAGGAATTTTGTGAGAATTAATAATGTGGGTACAGCAGATAATTTTAGTGTGCGGGTAGCGGAGTACGTACTGTTAAATGGAAATAGTGGAGACACCGTGAGGCTGGGCAATGTAGACCGTACCTGGTTTATAAATGAAGACGTGCCCGGCGGAAGCAATGCCACGGCAGAGTTTTGGTGGAGTACCAACAGCGAACTACCCGGCTTTGACAGGCTTTTGTGCCGCACTGCTCACTACACTAATCTTTGGGAGTATGGAACTTTTGGACCGGCAGTACTCGCCAGTACCGGCCAGTACAGCAGGACTCAAACAGGGTTTACCAGCTTCTCCCCTTTCACCGTTACAAGTGGTGCAGGCGTGGTGCCTTTAAAATTAATTTCGTTTGTAGCTGTAAACAGAGAGGTTGATGTATTGCTGCGTTGGAAAACAGAAAATGAAATAAACACTGCCGGTTTTACTGTAGAAAGAAGTGCAGACGGTGTTAGGTTCGCAAACATCGGAAATGTTGCAGCCTTTAATCGTGCCGGGATGCTTGATTACAGCCTTGCAGACAGGCAACCCATTAACGGCATCAGCTATTACCGTCTCAAGCAAACAGATGCAGATGGTAAATTTGCCTACAGCAACATCATCCCTATTAGTAGAAAAAAAGAAGAAAAAAGCATCACTGCATTTCCCAATCCGGTTAAAGATATGGTGACCGTGCGGTTTATTGCAACCGACGAACAACGCAAGCTGTTGGTTGTAGATGCAAAAGGGGGTATCGTAAAAGCGGTAATTGTTAGTGCAGGTACAAACAATGTTCAAATAGATATGAGTTCGTTTTCAAAAGGAATTTACAATATGGTCCTCCAGCAGGGAAATACCAGTTTGATTAAATCCGTAATAAAACAATAACAGTCCAAACAGCTTAACCTAAGCGCTTGCAGCATTATTTAACATGAAGTAAAACCCTATAAACGGATCTGGCTTACACGCAATGACCCCTACTATAAAATTATTTATGGTAGGGGTTTGTGTTTAGCAACACTTCGTTGTTTGCAGCACGCAGAGGTATTACAAAGCTCTGCAACTTGCCTACTCCAACGCCGGCAGATTTACCGTTCATATTGTATAAATTTGAAAATAAAATTTAGACATATGAAAGTATTTTATTTTTTTTTCGGTTTCCTTTTTAGCACACACGTGTCATTTACTCAAAATGTAGGCATTGGCACGGTAACCCCTTTAGCCAGGCTGCACGTTGCAGACAGTTCGGCATTGTTCACCGGGCCAGCCGTTGTTCCAGCAAGTACAACCTATAACCCACCAGTAAGCGGAGCCGGTACACGTATGATGTGGTATCCACAAAAAGCAGCCTTTAGAGCAGGCTATGTAGATAATAATTACTGGGACAAAAACTTGATCGGCATTGGGTCTATGGCTCTTGGAATTAATACACTTGCATCAGGTGAATCCTCTGTTTCGATTGGCTCTAATACAATGGCCCAGGGACTTTATGCCACGGCCTTAGGATATGGTTCCCAGGCAAGTGGTATCAACTCAACGGCTATCGGAAATACGAACGTATCTACTGGTTTTTCTGCCCACAGTTTCGGTACAGAAAATTTTGCCGGCGGTGATTTTTCATTGGCAATGGGAAATACAACTGTTGCAACGGGCAATTCCTCTACCAGTATGGGAAAATTTACAACTGCACAGGGTGCAAACTCAATGGCCATAGGAATTTTTACAATAGCAAAGGCATCTTCTTCCTTATCTATCGGCCAGCATAATGATGAAATTTTTAGCTCGCAACCTAATGCCTGGTTTCCAACAGACCCCCTATTTATTATTGGAAACGGACAAGTACTTGCTAAAAGTAATGCCTTGGTTGTCTATAAAAACGGCAACACTGACATCAGCGGATTTACACAAATGGGACGAACTTCTGAAAGTGCACCTGCTATAAAAATGAAAAAAATTACGGCAACCTCTGCTACGACACAAAACGGAAACACTTTTGCAGCTCATGGCCTCGACAGAGCTAAAATTTTAGGGGTACAAATACTGTTGACATATGCTCCCAGCAACGATATTCCGGCTAATTATATGGATGTACCCGGTTATGAATTTAACTGGCAACTTACCAATACCAGTGTTTGGATAATTACCAAGAATGCAAACAGCGCTAATATTTTAAATAAACCTATGCGCATTTTGGTAACCTACGAAGAGTAAGAAGTGCTGGTTCCGCAATAACACTGCAACGGCCATTTACCAAAACTACCGTTGAAATCAATAGTTACATTTCGATTCGAAAAAATTGCCCCACAGATTAAAGCAGAAACACCATTATTTCGGTGCAAATAGTAGGCGTAGTAATACTAATTGGACAATTAAAAAACACTGAAGCAACTTTTTGTGTCTTGAGTATGTCATTGTTTTACACAAGCCGTGAGTAATGGATGTATTTTTATCTAAACGTGATGAAATTGTTAAGATTGTCTTAAATTTAAACCTTACATAACCAAATCTATTTTATGAGCAAAAAAATGAAGAGAGTCACTGTCCGCATTATCTGGGCTGTTCTAATTGGGTTTTTTCCAATTATAGCTTTTGCACAAAAAGACATAACCGGAAAGGTTATGGATGGGCAAAAAAATAGTCCGCTGGAAGGTGCGACTATAT
>JAYTBG010000404.1:0-7048 GCA_043737055.1 Chitinophagaceae bacterium
TGCGGCACCATTGGTGAACTCGCCACTCAGTGTAGGTACTGTAAACATCACCGGCACATGGACGAAATCTTCGCTACCCGGTGCTGCAAATACAGCAACGATTACTGTTTACAAGAATGGAACCCAAGTGGGCACTGTTCCTAATATTAGTTCGGGCTCCCTGTGGACGCTTAACGCCGTAACACTTGCTAATGGAGACAGCATAACCGCTAAGTCATTGGCAGCAGGTGAAACGATGTGTTTAACCAGCAATGCTGTACGGACATCTTTATGCAATGCTTCTAATATTCCGGCAACACCGATGTTAACCTGCAGCAGCGGCAGCAAAGGAATGGAAGGAACCAACTTAAGTACCGGGTGGACCGTGCACGTTGAAAACCTTACCAGGAATGTGCTAGACAATAGTGCTACCAACAGTACCGGGTTATTTGGTACTAATACAGGCACCAGCCCTAATATTACCTGGATGTTTTCCGGAGGCTGCGGCACAGGTGCTCCGCTAGAATCCGGATCTTACAAAATCTATTATCGCAATGCAGCGGGCTGTAACTCTGCGCCCGCCTATTTTTGTGCTGCCGGTAATGGAGGTAATGCACTTGCAGGAGCTTTAACTGCGCCGACACTTTCGCTACCTGCCAATGCCATATTTACTACCGCTACTAAAACGATAACAGGCACTACGGATGCCAATGCAACCGTGACACTCTACGTAAACAGAACTATTTTGCAAACGACTGTGGCAACAGGAGGTTCGTTTACTTTTTCAAACCTTACCTTGTTAGTGGGCCAACAACTTTACCTGTTAACGGAGTTGAACACCGGTACCATAAGTACGAGCAAGTGTGCGGGGCAATCGCCCAACTATACGGTCACTTGTTTCACCCAGGTACCCAACATTAATGCGGATAATAACAACCAGCTAACTGCCGGAGCACCCATTACGGGTACGTCTACCGAAACTGCCGGCACGCTGATCAGGGTTTACACTGCAGCCAATGCATTGGTGGCTACTACTGCCGTTCAGGCAAACGGTTCCTGGTCTACCGGAAACGCAGGTACTACTCCGGCTTTGTTCAATGCTCTTGCCGCAACCATGTATTATGCCAATGCACAGAACGGGAGTTGTGGGGTAAGTACTAACTCTGCCAGCTACAATGCAGTGGGCGCAACATTAGCCACAAGATGCGGAAGCATTACTGGCCCTGTGTCTGCTGGGGCCATGAGTATTTCCGGAACCCTTTCGGGATCATTGGCCAATACTACCGTAAATCTTTATTTAGATGATCAGTTGATTGGTACAGCTATTACCTCAGGCACCAACTGGGGTCCGATCACCGTTAACAGCACCGCTTCCAACACCCTTTATTCTAATGGAGTTTTAAAAATTGGCATACAGGAAAGCGGCAGGCAGGAAGTAGCGTGCCCGGCATCGCTCACTAACATTGCGTGCACACCTACTCCCTCAACACCACTCTATACCCCTACCAACACCTCCATCAACCTAAACGAAACAGTAACTTATAGCATTTCTAATGCTGCCGCAGGATCTTTTTATGCCGTGGCCGATTCAGCATCAGGTCAGTCTTTTGGAATAGGTAAGTGGGCAACCGCCAATGGTACTTTATCAATTACTACGAGCCCTTTTACCACAGCGGGTATTTACAAAGTCTTCTTTAAATCCTCCTCTCTTTCGGGGGTTACACTTTGCAGTGCTGTTTCGGCTACCGGTACTATTTTAGTGAATAATACGGTATTGCCCACAACGCTCGTTTTGTTTAAAGGAAAAAAGCAGGCAGCAACTATCTTGCTCGATTGGGTTACTTCTGCAGAGATACAGGCAAAGCATTTTGACATAGAGAGAAGTGAAGATGGGAATACATTTCAAAAGATTGGAATTGTTGCCGCTACAGGTTACAGCAACATCAATAGATCCTACGCATTTACTGATCCGGCTCCATTGTCCAGCATCAATTATTACCGCTTAAAGATGGTAGACCAGGATGGTAAATTTAATTACAGCAACACGCTCGTATTCTCGGGCAATCAATCTGGAAATGTATTCATTGAAAAAATAAAGCCTAACCCATTCAGAGATGCCATTAATATTGAAATCGTGTTGCCGCAAAAGCAGCCGCTAAAAATTCAACTGATAGATATGGCAGGTAGGGTAGTAAGTACAAAAGATGTTAGCGGTTCGCCGGGCAAAAACAACATAGGCTATACTGGCCTGGCTGGTTTAACAGAGGGTATTTATTTTGTCAAGATCACAACAGTTGATTCGGTTCTTCAACAGAAGGTTTTGAAAATTAATTGATGATTGCACGAAGGTTTTTATCATCAGCTTGTGCCAATAATTTATACATAAAAACGAGGCTTGCTCTACAACCAGGGCAGCCTCTTTTTTTATGCAATTGCAGATTGCCGGGGGTGAAATCGTAAGTAGGTTTCCGCTGGCAGATGTAAAACGAATGTCAGAGCCATACTTTAAAATACTAATCAGATGGTTGTTTGCATTACAAGCTTATGCCATTACCAATAAAACTCTCTTTCCGCCAATCATTTTCCAGATAATTTTTAAGTGCTAGTTTTATAAATAGCTTATTGTAGTGCCTGTCTCGCCGGTTGCGCTTTTCTATCTTACGTTTTACGTTTCTTTTGTCTACCACAATGTTTTGCAAGTCATTTAAATCATCCAGTTTTTTAATATCGGTAGGTGAGTTTCGTTTTGGCATTGCTATCTTTTAAAATTAAAACAGGTTTATCAATGTTGCTTCAGGTGTTGTAGGGTTGCAGGGTAATAACAGTTTTGGGAGAAGGTTTGTTTGCCAACCTAGTTTCTTTAGGTTGAAGACCAAGGAGTAACATTCGTTCATCAACAACACCCATCCATTTCCATCTTTCGCTTTTGCTCAGCCAAACCGTTTTTCAACGACTACATCCGGAACTTAAACTGTTTTTTTTACATATTTAAAAATTGCAAAGCGTTAATAAAAAATTACTGATAACTTATAATGGTATAGATTTAGATTCTTTAAAAGAGCTGATCACAAAGAAAACTGCGTACAGTTGTTCTTACAGCCAATTAAATTTTTTCGATTGTTTACTGTATCCCTACTGGATTTAATCAAGTGCCCTCAAACCATGAAATCAACAAGTTCCGATATCCCTGCGTTCACATTAGAAACTGCAAGGAACAAAGCTTCCATCCACATCAACTCCTGTAAAATTTCACAGAAGAAAGCGAAACACATTCTTTACGTGCCGCCATTTCCCATACCAGATTTTTTTCCGTAAGACTGACAGTGTTAAATTTTTTTATAAGTTGATTGCTGATCTGGGTTGATACCGGATGAACCTCAATTAAAGCCCATAAGTAATAGTCAAGCATGATGGACGAAATAAAGATATTAGTACTGGAACATGACCCTTTTGATGTAGAGTTGATGGAATTCGAACTAAAAAAAGCATTGCCATTTCCAATTATCACACTTGTAAAAAATGAAGAGGAATACACAAATGCACTGGAGAGTGTTGTATTCGATCTCATATTAGCAGGTTATACTTTCCCTTCTTTTAACGGCTTGCAGGCATTTGAGATAAAGGAAAAATTGGCACCTGCTACACCATTCATCCTGGTGTCTGGCACCATAGGAGAAGAGACAGCGGTGGAACTAATTAAAAGTGGTATTACCGATTTTGTATTGAAGGATCATTTAGAGAGCTTAAACTATAAAATTGCACGTGCCCTGCGGGATAGCGAGACACAGGAGCATATAAAAACCGGCGAAGAGCGGACAAGGTTGATTATGAACGCTGCATTGGATGCTATCATCTGGATAGATATCTATGGAGATATTACCTTTTGGAACCTGCAGGCTGAAACCATATTTGGTTGGAAAGCCAAAGAGGTGATGGGCAAGAAGCTTTCCGGGTTGATTGTACCGGAAGCCTACCGAAGCAGGCACGATGAGGGCATGAAACATTATTTAAAAACAGGCAAAGGCCCCGGATTAAATGTTTTGCTGGAACTCTCCGCTATAAAATGCAGCGGCGAAGAATTTCCCATAGAATTGACCGTATTGCCGATAAGGCAGAGAAACCAGGAATTCTTTTGCGCTTTTATACGGGACATTACTGCAAGAAAAAACGCAGAAAGAGCTATCAGCGAGGCTAATGAGCGGTACCATTATGTTACAAAGGCTACCTCAGAAGCAATCTGGGATTGGGATTTGGCCACCGGAAATTTTTACAGAGCCGAAGGCTTCTACGATCTCTTCGGGTATAAGCCCGAGGAATTAAAAGGCGGACTGTCGTTTTCAGATAACATTCATCCTGACGATAAGCAGAGGGTTTTGAAGAACATAAACGAACTAACTGTAGGAACAGGAACTATATGGGCTGATGAATACCGATACCTAAAGCAAGACAACCACTACGCTTTTGTTTCAGACAAGGGCCTTGTTGTGAGAGATGAACATGGCAAGGCCACCCGGTTGGTGGGAGCCATGCAGGATATAACCAAAAAGAAACAGGAGGAACAGCACTTGAAGCTTTTGGAATCTGTAATTACGCAGAGCAATGATGCCGTCATGATTACTGAGGCTGAGCCACTTGCTGAACCCGGACCCAGAATTAGATATGTGAACGAAGCTTTCACAAAAATGACAGGGTACAGCAATGCCGAGGTGCTCGGTAAAACACCCAGGTTACTGCAGGGTGCAAAGTCTGAGAGGGCTGAATTGGATAAGCTTGGTGAATGTTTAAAAAATTGGCAGTCCTGCGAAATTACAATCATCAACTACAAAAAGAATGGAGAAGAATTCTGGAACCAAATGTCTATAAGCCCCGTTGCAGATGCCAACGGATGGTACACTCACTGGATATCTATTGAAAGGGATGTTACAGAAAGTAAGCTGATAGAGCAAAAGCTTCATCAGCTCAATGAAGATTTAAAATTGCAGGCAAGAGATCTTGCCCTATCTAATGAAGAGCTCGAACAGTTTGCCTACGTGGCCTCCCACGATCTGCAGGAGCCACTAAGAATGGTCACCAGTTTTCTAGATTTGCTAGAAAAGAAATATGGCGCACTGCACGATGATAAGGGAAAAGAATACATAGCCTTTGCCGTAGACGGTGCCAAACGCATGCGACAGATCATCCTCGATTTGCTTGAATTTTCCCGGGCAGGACGTGGAGAAGATAACGAGGAAGACCTTGACTTAAATGAGTTGGTACACGATATACAAGTTCTCTTCAGACAACAAATAGCGGAAAAAAATGCAGTCATTAGTTTCGATGTGCTTCCTGTGATAAGAGCCTATCGGGCACCTATGCTACAGGTTCTGCAAAATCTACTTGGCAATGCATTGACATACACCGTGGAAAACAATCCATGCCGTATTCATATTAGCAGCACCGAATCACACACCCATTTTACGATTGCTGTAAAGGATAATGGCCTTGGGATTAATAAAGAATACTTTGAAAAGATTTTCATCATCTTTCAACGTCTCCACCACAGGAAGCAATTTGCTGGTACCGGTGTGGGCCTTGCTATCACAAAGAAAAATGTGAAAAATATGGGCGGCGATATTTTGGTGGAATCCGAAGAAGGAAAAGGCAGCACATTCTATTTTACGATCAGCAAAAAATTAGCAGCGTTATAGAAAATCGACAGGGAGCCTATAGCAATACCTCGTATGCCCCGGTGGGTAGAACAGGAAGCGGCACTTATTTAATGGTAAAGCAAAGTTGGCCATGTATTTGTTATTTATAGTTTTATTAAATTCATTTTCTCACAAAAATTATTTATTTATGAAAAAACCCAATTTTACTTTTGTGCTTGTTGCAGCCACCGCTATTGGCTTTACCGCCTGCACAGAAAGCGGAACCAGCAAAGTAGAAACTACGGAAATTTCCAGGATGGACTCTACCTCCAGGCAAGCAAAAGCGGCTGCAGAGCGGCTGGAAGAACAAACCAAAAAAGTGGAAGCATCTATAGAAAAACTAGACGAAGAATTTAAAACCAACAACTAAAACTTACATCATGCAAAAGAAAATAACACTGAGTAGTACTTTAATTTTAGCCATTTCGGCTCTCTTGCTTACTTCAGCCTCGCTACAGCAAAAAGAAAAAAACGGCAAGGGCAACTCGCAGAAAAACGAGCAGAATGCAAATAAAGATAATGGCAAAGGGCAAAAGGCTAATAATAATGGGCAAAATGATGGCCTTGATAACAACAACACCAACAGGAAAGAAAAACAAAAGGAGTACCCCATTAACGGGAACGGAAAAAACAAGCAAAAAGACGACAAGGATGATAAGGGAGACGACAACAACGGCAAGGGAGATGATAAAAATAACAACAAAGACAAAATAAAATTTGACAAGGACGGTCTGTATGGTTATAACTGGAACGATGATGATTTTAAGGACAGAAAGCGCTATAAAAAGCAAAATAAAGTAACCATTTGCCACAAAGTTAATCGCAAAGGGGAGCCCGGTGTGGCTATCAGCGTATCTGAAAACGCAGTGAAAGCTCACATGAATCATGGCGACGTGGTGGGAGAGTGTCCGGCAGTGAGAAATACTAACTTCAGCAAGGGTTTTTTAACCAACAGGCAAGATTACTTTAATAATTTACAACAAACACAGGAGGAAATATATTATAGCAGATCTGTGCTGGACTATGCAACACAACGGCTAACCAACAGTCGTTTACAACTACAACAATTGCAGAACAACAATGCACCTGCACAGGAGATAGAGCGCAAACAGCAGGCGGTAGTTGCATTGGAGCAAAACACCACTCTGCTTCAATCTCTAATTGGCGTGGCGGTAGAAGTGGTAGCTAACAAGCTGCTGTAAAAAATTATTAATCGGTTTTTTAAAATAACGTATTGGCCACAGGCTGATACGTTTTTTTTGCAGCAACGTTTACTAATGGGTAGTTGCATTATCAGCTTTGGTTTTTGGTCTCACATACCATGTTGCACAAAAAATGATGATTAGGTTAACCGGCTGGTGGAACATTCAGTACAATTTCAG
>JAYTBG010000405.1:0-7024 GCA_043737055.1 Chitinophagaceae bacterium
TTTAAAATGCTACCCTTACCTTTGCACTCCAAATTAAAAAACGGAATCTTAAAGTTCTTTAAATATGTCACAACGAATCAGAATCAAATTACAGTCTTATGACCACAATTTAGTTGATAAATCTGCGGAGAAGATTGTAAAGACTGTACGAAGTACAGGGGCAGTAGTAACCGGGCCAATTCCGTTACCTACGCACAAGAAGATATTTACCGTGTTGCGTTCGCCTCACGTAAATAAAAAAGCCCGTGAGCAGTTCCAATTGTGCACACACAAACGTTTGTTAGACATTTACACCAGCAGCAGCCGTACGGTTGACGCTTTAAGCAAGTTAGATCTGCCAAGTGGTGTTGACGTTGAAATAAAAGCTTGATGAACCTCTCCGCCGCGGCGGAGGAGGCACAAGCTAAGTTCTTAAGAAGCAATAAATATTGAACACCTAACTCCGCACATTCGGAGCGCTGGGTATAAAAAAGATACAATGAAAAGTATTATTGGTAAGAAGATTGGCATGACCAGTATCTTTGATACAAACGGCAAACAAACTGCCGTTACTATTATAGAGGCGGGGCCATGTGTTGTAACCCAGAAGAAAACAACCGAAACCGACGGTTATAATGCACTCCAGATCGCATTTGGCGACAAGAAAGAAAAGCACTCCATCAAAGCCGAACTCGGCCACTTTGCAAAAGCTAATACAGCCGCAAAAAAAATCGTAAAAGAAATCCGCGATAGCGAATCAGATAAAAACGTTGGCGAAACCATCACTGTTGACATATTTGTCGAAGGCGATGATGTTGAAGTTGTTGGTACTACTAAAGGAAAAGGTTTTCAAGGTGTAGTGAAGCGTCATGGCTTTAGTGGTGTTGGTGAGGCATCTCACGGACAGCATGATAGGTCTAGAGCACCTGGTTCTATTGGTAACTCCTCCGATGCAAGCCGTGTATTTAAAGGCATGCGCATGGCAGGCCGTATGGGTGGCGACAGGGTTAAGATGAAGGGTCTTAAAGTGGTAAAGATTTTCGCAGAGAAAAATTATATACTGGTAAGTGGTTCCGTTCCGGGCCATAACGGTTCAATCGTTTTAATAAGTAAATAAAGCGCAAACGGGAACCTATAAGGTTTTAAAAACCTTATAGGTCTAAAACTATCAAAAAAAGCACAATGCAACTAGATATATTAAATACAAAAGGCGAAAAAACCGGAAGAACAGTAGAGTTACCGGAAGAAATTTTTGGTATTGAGCCAAACGATCATGTTATTTATCTTGCTGTGAAACAATATCAGGGTGCACAACGCCAGGGTTCACACAAAGTAAAAACCCGTGCGGAAGTAAAGGGTTCGTCTAAGAAATTGCATAAGCAAAAAGGTACCGGTGGTGCTCGTAAGGGTAACCTTCGTAATCCTTTGTATAAAGGTGGTGGTACAATCTTTGGCCCAAAACCACACAAATACGATATCAAATTGAATCGCAAAGTGAAAGATCTCGCTAAGATGAGCGCATTGGCTTACAAGGCCAAAGACAATGCAATTGTAGTATTGGAAGACCTTGTGATGGACACCCCAAAAACAAAAACTTTCACTGGCATTCTCAAGAACCTAAACTTTGGCCGTAAGAAAGCCCTGGTAGTTATACCTGAGTACAATGATAACTTGTACCTCAGCCTGCGTAATGTGCAAGGTGTTGACGGTACAGTAATTAGTGATATGAATACTTACGACATTTTAAACGCAAATGTGTTGGTGTTGACAGAGAGTGCAGCGAAGTTGTTTTCGATGTCGGACGTAGAAGCAGAGGCTTAAGAAAGTAGCTGAAAAGCAAATTATAAAAATTATCAAAATAGAATTATGAAACTGTCTGATGTATTAATAAAGCCTGTTTTATCTGAGAAAGCCAACAAGCAATCAGAAAAAATGAACCGCTACACTTTTGTTGTAGACAGAAAGGCAAACAAACTGGAAATTAAAAGAGCGGTAGAACAGTTTTACGGTGTTCAGGTAGAAGATGTCAACACAGCGGTAATGCCATCTAAACTGAAATCGAAATATACTAAAGCCGGATATATTGTAGGTCGTAAGTCTGCGAAAAAGAAAGCCATAGTAACCGTTGCTGAGGGTGATACAATTGATATCTACGGAGCAACAGTTTAATTGATTAATGAATGGTGGTCAGCACCGCAAAGTTTTGACAAATAAATAAAGTAATTAAAAATGGCACTTAGAAAATACAAACCTACCACAGCAGGAACTCGTTGGAGAATTGGTAATGCTTATGCGGAGATCACTACCAACATTCCTGAAAAATCTTTGCTTGAAAAGCAGAAGAATACTGCAGGTAGAAATGCACAGGGTAGAAGAAGTATGCGCTACATGGGTGGTGGAAACAAAACCATGTATCGCCTGGTAGATTTCAAGAGAAATAAGAAAGATATTCCAGCCACTGTAAAAACAATTGAGTACGATCCAAACCGTACAGCATTTATCGCCCTTCTTGCTTATGCAGATGGAGAAAAGCGTTACATTCTTGCTCCACAAGGTTTACAGGTTGGTCAGACAGTTATTAGTGGCGACAGTGCAGTGCCAGAATTAGGAAATGCATTGATGCTTAAAAATATGCCTTTGGGTACCAACGTTCACAACATTGAGATGCAGCCTGGTCAGGGTGGTATCCTTGTGAGAAGCGCAGGTACTTCAGCACAACTGAATAACAAAGAAGGTAAGTACGCAGTTCTAAAAATGCCAAGTGGTGAGTTAAGAAAAATCCTTATCAACTGTTATGCAACTGTTGGTGTAACCAGCAACAGTGATCATAGCCTGGAGAGCATGGGTAAAGCAGGTAGGAATCGTTGGAAAGGTATTCGTCCTCGCACAAGAGCAGTAGCGATGAACCCGGTAGATCACCCGATGGGTGGTGGTGAAGGTAGAGCTTCTGGTGGTCACCCACGTAGCCGTAAAGGAAAGTACGCTAAAGGCCAGATTACCCGTACACGAGGCAAAGGTTCAGACAAAATGATCCTAACCCGGAGAAACGGTAAGAAGTTACCTAACAAATAGAAATCAGTTGATCGGTTGATCAGTTTAATAGTTAAAATGGTTCAGGTGTAAAGCCTGGACAAATAAACAAACAGGATTTACGAGTGGGAGTAAAATCTCAAATCATAAATCACAAATCACAAATCAAACATGGCTCGTTCATTAAAAAAAGGTCCTTATATCGAAATTAAACTTGAGACTAAAGTTTTATCGATGACTGAGGGAAAAATTAAAAAAGGTGTTATTAAAACATGGAGTCGCCGGAGTACAATTTCTCCCGATTTCGTAGGTCACACTTTTGCAGTGCACAACGGAAATAAATTTATCCCTGTTTATGTTACCGAGTTCATGGTAGGTCACAAGCTGGGTGAATTTGCCCCAACAAGGAATTTCAGAGGTCACTCAAGTAAAAAAATGTAATAATAAAAAAGTTACGAGTTATGAGTTAAGAGTTGAAAGCTCTTACCCGGAACCCGAAACCAGAAACAAGATATAAAAATGGAAGCAATAGCAAAATTAAATAACGAACCTACATCACCGAGAAAGATGCGCTTACTGGTTGATCTGGTTCGTGGTATGAAGGTGGAACATGCACTAGCGGTGTTAGAGCATAACCCAAAACATTCAGCGGTTCCATTGCGTAAGCTCATCCTTTCTGCCATTAGCAATTGGAAAGCAAAGAACGAAGGTGCTGATGAAAATACTTTGATTGTAAAAACAATCATGGTTGACGGGGCTCGGGTTATTAAGCGTATGCGTCCGGCACCACAAGGTCGTGGGTACAGGGTTCGCAAACGTAGTAACCACGTGACGGTGATCGTTGATACAGGTGTTGAGAATTCAAAGAAAATACAAAGAGCAGAAAAGGCGGAAAAAGCTTCGAAGCCTAATGCAGCCAAGTAATTTAAACAACAGTTAGAAAACGAAACTCAATAAAAAACTTTCAGATTTCTAAAAGAAAACGAAAGACTAAATTAATACTATGGGTCAGAAAACAAATCCGATAGGTGCAAGATTAGGAATCATTCGTGGTTGGGACAGCAATTGGTATGCTCACAAAAAGGATTATGCCAATAAGCTCATTGAAGATGATCGTATCAGAAACTATCTGAATGCACGTATCAACAAAGGGGGTATCGCCAAGATCGTTATTGAGCGTACACTAAATAAGTTGATCGTAACCATTCATACATCTAAGCCAGGTATTATTATTGGAAAGGGTGGTGGAGAAGTAGACCGTATCAAAGAAGAATTGAAAAAATTGTGTGGTAAAGATGATGTACAGATCAACATTTTGGAGATCCGTCGTCCGGAGTTGGATGCAAATATTGTTGCAGATACAATTGCACGTCAGTTAGAAAATCGTATCAACTACAAGCGTGCCATCAAAATGTCTATTGCCTCAGCATTGCGCATGGGTGCAGAAGGTATCAAAGTAAAAGTAGGTGGTCGTTTGGGTGGTGCAGAGATTGCACGTAGCGAAGAAATTAAACAAGGCCGTACTCCCACACACACATTGCGTATGGATATTGATTATGCCAACGTATTTGCACAAACGGTTTACGGTAAAATTGGTATTAAAGTATGGATCTGTAAAGGTGAAGTATTGGGTAAAAGAGATTTGAATCCCAATGTAATTGCCGGTGGTAAAAACGATGGTCCGGATAGGCCAGCAGGTGGGTTCGATAGAAGAGATGACAGAGGCGGCCGCGGTGGAGATAGAAGAGATGACAGAAGAGGTGGTCCAGGCGGCGGCGACAGACGTGGTGGTGCGGGAGATAACCGTGGCGGTGCTGGTGGAAGAAGATAGAACTAATGTATGGTTCCGGATGTATGATCTGTGATTTTATTCGGGATTAAGTCTAAAAATTAAATTGTAAAGCTGTTTTGTTTGTGAGTTTTTAAATTAAAAAATCATAAGTCAAACATCAAAAATCAAATAAGATGTTATCACCAAAAAGAAGCAAACACAGAAAGACACAGAAAGGAAGAATGAAGGGCGATACCAAACGTGGTGCAACCCTTGCTTTTGGTACGTTCGGTTTAAAAGCTTTAGATAGTGTTTGGTTAACAAACCGCCAGATAGAAAGTGCCCGTCAGGCTATGACACGTGCAATGAAAAGAGAAGGTAATGTGTGGATCAGAATTTTTCCTGATAAGCCAATTACCGCCAAGCCTGCAGAGGTGAGGATGGGTAAGGGCAAAGGTAACCCGGAAGGTTGGGCAGCTATCGTACAACCAGGTCGTATTTTATTTGAAGCTGATGGTGTTACACAAGAAGTGGCCAAGCATGCTTTTGAATTGGCTGCACAAAAACTGCCTATTCTTACAAAGTTTGTTGTTAGCAGAGATTTCGTAGCGTAAATAATAATTAGCTAATCAGCCAATCTGCTAATCTGCTAAGGATAAAGCGAGAGTGATTTAAATTATCACATTAGCAAATTATCACATTGTCAAATTAAACCAAGATGTCAAAAAAAGTAGATTTTGTAAAAAGCCTTAATGGTTTGAACGAGGCAGATTTAACTGCTAAAATTAAGGAAGACGAGCAGAGGCTTAAGAAGCTCACCTTTGCTCATGCTATTTCTCCCTTGGAAAATCCGCAAAGTATTCGTGTATTGAGAAGAGATATTGCACGTTTGAAAACTCAACTAAGAAAAAATCAAATTGGAGCTTAATTCAATAAAATAACAATACGATGGAAGCAACAGAAACTACAACAGGTGTTGTAAGAAATTTAAGAAAAACCAGAACAGGCCTGGTAACCAGTAACAAGATGGATAAAACCATTACTGTTAAAGTGGAAAGAAAAGTAAAGCATCCGCTTTATGGTAAGTTCCTGAAAAAAAGCACCAGCTTTCATGCTCACGACGAAAAGAATGAGTGCAACATCGGCGATACGGTGAAGATCATGGAGAGCCGCCCTTTAAGCAAAACAAAAAGGTGGAGATTAGTTGAGGTGGTAGAAAAAGTGAAGTAATGATTTCTCATTTCGGATGTATGATTTTTGACTTACTCCGGTTTGAAATTTTGAATAAGTATTAAACACTGGTTTATATTAATGACCATAAATCATCAATCATAAATCATAAATAATAAAAAAATGATTCAGCAAGAAAGTCGACTAAATGTAGCGGATAATAGTGGTGCCAAAGAGGTGTTGTGTATTCGTGTACTTGGGAATAGCGGACAGGATTATGCCAGGATTGGTGATAAAATTGTTGTTACTGTAAAGGATGCCATGCCTGCAGGAGGTATTAAAAAAGGTACTGTAACCAAAGCTGTTATTGTGCGCACTGTAAACAAACTGCGTCGTAAAGATGGTTCTTACATTCGTTTTGACGACAATGCAGTTGTGTTACTAAACAATGCAGATGAGCCAAGAGGTACTCGTATTTTTGGCCCGGTGGCTCGTGAGTTGAGAGACAAAGGATACATGAAAATTATTTCGTTGGCTCCTGAGGTTCTTTAAGAAGTGGCCCCCTCTAACTTTCCCGAAAGGGGGAGAACTGACCGGAGCGAATGGGGCCTTGATGGCAGTAGCATTTGGATGATGTGTTAGTGCAAAATTTGAAATAAAAATAAATGTTCGGTCTACCTCTTTATCGGAGAGGGAACGAGCTAAAATCTAAATAAAAATGAGTACAAGATTTAAACCAAAGTTCAACATAAAAAAAGGCGACCAGGTAGTTGTTATATCTGGTGAGGATAAGGATTTGAAGAAGCCTCGCAAGGTGTTGGAAGTTATTTTGGAAAAAGCCCGTGTATTGGTGGAAGGTGTTAACATCGTTACCAAACACACAAAGCCTACCGCTCAAAATACAAAGGGTGGTATTCTCAAAGTAGAAGCGCCTATTGCTATCAGCAATGTAATGTTGTGGGATGCCAAAACTGGAGGACCGAGTAAAGTTAAATTAACTCGTGAAAATGGTAAACTAGTTCGTGTAGCTAAAAAATCAGGGGAGGTAATCAAATAATGAGCACAACAAATAAC
>JAYTBG010000406.1:0-2850 GCA_043737055.1 Chitinophagaceae bacterium
AAGGAAGAAATACGCCACAAGGAAGCCCAAGAACAATTTTGGCAGGAAATAGTAGGGTTGGTAAGAAAAGAAGTCGCACGGGAATCAAGTCGCATTCAATCTCGGACTTTATCCGCACGAGTAAAGAAAAAAATTAAGCAATATGTTTCTTAGAGGGCGAAAAAAATCGAGATTTTAGGCATATCAAACCTGCAAGCAAACCGTATACTGTTTTAAAGTACAGCTACGGTTTTCACCAGTTGCTTTGCTTTTTTGAATACAATGGCGAAATACTTGAATTATGACACAGCCAATCATTTATGTTTTAATTGATAGCTGTTTAATATAATTTATGTGGAAACAATAAAATATGACTCTACTGGATTTAAGGAAAAGGAACAGAATACGATTGACCTGCTTTTGTCGAAAGGGTATCTGATTTATGCGGACACGCATATAAACACTATATTTGTCAGCCGGAAGGCCGTTCACTATCATTCTGATTCCTGCAAAACCTGAACTAATCAGCTTTTACGCTAACCTAAATGTGCGCAGGTAATCATTTTTGAGCAGGCAAAGGTGTTTTGTTGATAACAAACGTAATAACAATAACCAAGTAATATATTATGGGGAGCCTAAAACCTGCTATTTTCAAAACAATTGTTAACGCACAAAATAATAGCACCTTCTTTAAAAAGCTGGTAGCATTTGCCGCTTATCGTTCACAACAAGCAATGATGGCTGCTAACGGCAACTCCGAAAAGCAAAAGGAATTAGAGAGGGTGGGATTTCTGAAAAAGAGCCTCAAGCATCCGTTGAAGAAATTTTTGCCAGAGGATGAATTCCAGATACGGCAGTATTTGGAGTCATTTCATTTTCAAAACGAACCGGTAAAAGAGATGGCAGGTTATTTAGACCACGCCTTTTACCGATTTCTTCTCACATTGGATTTAGTTCCACCCGGTAACGGTTCATTATTAGAGATAGGCGCAAATCCCTACTTCATGAGTTTGCTTTTAGACAAATACACAGAATACGAACTGACTTACACCAATCATTTTGGCGAACACAGCCAGTTGGCTACTGACATAAAATACACATCCGATGGAGAGGCAAAAGCATTTTCATACAGTAAAGTGAACCTTGAAACCGATGATTTACCCTATCCGGATCATTCTTTTGATGTTGTCTTGTATTGTGAAGTTATCGAACATCTTTATCAAGATAGTTTAATTACATTGAATAGAATAAAACGAGTGTTAAAGCCAAATGGGTATCTTATTCTTACCACTCCCAACGTAGGTCGTCTGGAGAACGTAATTAAAATGCTCAACGGGCATAATATTTATGATCCTTATTCGGGGTATGGTGTATATGGTCGTCACAATCGCGAATTTACTCCTGATGAACTTCGAACCTTGGTGACATATGCCGGCTTTGCAATTGAAAAACTGTTCACATCAGACGTAACAGATAATCACATATTTGATGCCTATCCAATAGAAAAAATATTGCCTGCTTTACATAAAAGGGAAAATAACTTGGGCGAATATATTTTTGTTTGTGCAAGAAACACAGGTCAGCCGTCCCCTCAGTTGAAACCAAGATGGCTTTACCGAAGCTATCCAAATAACGAACTAACAGATTAAAGTCTGGCTTACGTATGAAAATCGCCTTTGATATTGACTATTTTGGATTGGCATACGCAAATCCAAAGGACAAAACGGGAATTTACCGGGTCGTTGAAAATACCTTGTCAGGATTGGTAAGTGCTAACAACATAGAAGTACGTTTGTATGCTCAAAAACACCTGACAGAATCAGTAAAGTACATAAAAACGCACCCAGTTTTGTGTGCACACAAATATCCTGTTAAAATTAACAAGTGTGATCTGGTATGGCTTAGGCTTGATGAATACACACGGCAGAAAAAACAAACCTTACAAAGACGTACGAAAATCAACCCGGTTTTTGATATTTGGAAAAAAGCAACGGTAAAAGGCTTATCATTTACTCGCCGATTCATTCCAAACATACGGGAAGCGCAAAAAAAAAATTTAAATGAGATATTAAAACAATCTGATATTTACCATTCACCCTTTCTGGGAATATCAGACTCTGTACGTTCCCATAAAAACTTGCGGTGCTTTCTTACAGTTTATGATTTAATTCCCATCTTGTTTCCTGAATATGTAGTCAAGCATAGTATGTCGTGGACGGAGCAAGCTATTCGTAGCCTCCAGCCTAATGATTGGATATTTTCAATATCAGAAGCAACTAAAAATGATTTATGTGAATTTCAGAAATCTGTTTCACCTGATCGAATAATTGTTACTCCTCTTGCTGCGTCAACACGCATGTTTTACCCTTGTAAGGATAAGATTCAACTTAGTGAAGTAAAAGAAAAATATGGAATTCCGAAGGAAACCACATATTTTCTTGGTTTAGGCAATTTGGCTCCTCATAAAAATTTCAAGGCTTTAATAAACAGCTTTGTATCCTTAATTGATCAAGAAGATCTTTCGGATGTGGTTTTAGTTATAGTGGGCAGTAAGGCTTGGGAGGTTGCTGACAAGGCGATTTTTCCTGATATTATGATGCGATCAGATGTGCAGAAAAAAATCATTTTTACTGGCCGGGTGGCAGATGAAGACTTGTCACCATTATATTCAGGTTCGCTGGGCTTTGTATTTATGTCCTTTTACGAGGGTTTCGGCCTGCCACCGCTGGAGGCCATGCAGTGCGGCGTGCCGGTGATCACTTCAAACACGAGTTCGCTGCCCGAAGTGGTGGGCGATGCGGGCATCATGCTCGATCCCAAGGACGAAGACGGCCTGTGCCAGGCCATGCTGAACCTATACAACGACCCGGC
>JAYTBG010000407.1:0-2841 GCA_043737055.1 Chitinophagaceae bacterium
GATGCGGTACAAATTGGAACTGCTTTTTTAGCCACTTCTCAGTCCAATGCCTCCCAGGCTCATAAAGACAAGCTCTTTAGTGAGGAGGCAAAATATACAACCCTCACCAAAGTTTTTACCGGGCGACTTTCCCGAGGGATTAAAAACAGGTTGACCGAGGAATTGAAAGATCACGAGGATTTCCTTGCACCATATCCTTTACAAAGCAAGTTTATGGCTTTGCTAAAAGCCTATCCACCCACCGCAGTTTCTAACCCTGATTTTACATCCTTTTGGGCGGGGCAGTCGGCTTCCTTGTTACAATACAAAGACGCCAAAGTTCTTTTCGCAGCATTGATAAAAGAAATGAGTGAATAAGCTACACCCGGGGTTGTAAAACCAACTTTGCCGGAAAAGATTTTAAGCAACAGAAGCACATTTGCTTAAGACCATTTGCCAGACCAACATTTATTGGGTTAATTATTTTGTAGCCTCTAAACTCAGAAAGTTTAAATGTTGGGATACAGGTAGGGTGGGGTAGTAGGTTGAGATAAAAGGATTGAAGCAAGTAATTTTGCAATGGTTTTAAAATTTTCTACATCGTGCCCAGCCGCATTACAATCGTTAGGCAAAATAAAACTACTGCAAGGTATATCCATATCGGGCGTTTGGAAAAAGGTGCATCGTCATCCGAGTAAGCAAGCGGCCTGGGCAGTATAACAAATTTGAGCTTGCTCCAATCCCAAAGTAGTAAATAGATGTTTCCGAGCAACATGAGGGTTGTCACACATAGAATTGCAGTGGACTGAAACGATAATGTAAAAATAAAAATCGTTGCCATAATGGGGAAGAAGACTACTGCACCAAGGGTACTCAAAACCTGCGACATTAATAGAGCGCCAGCCATAAACTGGCCCCACCCAATAAAATGCCAATAGAAGCCAGACTGAAACATAGCTTCTAATAAATGAGGCAAAGAATTG
This sequence comes from Chitinophagaceae bacterium, assembly GCA_043737055.1. Lineage (GTDB taxonomy): Bacteria > Bacteroidota > Bacteroidia > Chitinophagales > Chitinophagaceae > Ferruginibacter. The sequence continues at coordinate 963 of JAYTBG010000407.1, forward strand.
ATAGGTGCATGCTCTCCTGACGTGGGCGTAAATCTGCGTCCTTTAATTTTAAAAATACTGGCATACACGAAAGAAGAGCCCAGAAGATATCTTAGCAAAATTGTAAAAATCTGTAGAGCCCGTTTTTGTTTCAGGTCAAAGAGTATCCTTTTCAACTTTAAATTTTATATTTTTTACTGCTGGGCTACTTGTGGTTCTGCTGTTTATAGGAAAAATAGAGAAAACTACTCAGCAAGGCGGAATCACCAGCAGGTTTCCCAGAAACTTAAAATGGAAGATTGGCTGAAAGTCTCCGGCAATTCCTGACAGCAGTTACCTAATAATTCCTCAAAGGTAGGGAGCCTGTTGGGCTACAGTATTAACTTAAGTTAGAAAACTCAATCTGTATTTTGCTGATCAAACACTTGCTTGTTGCAGCAACCTCTTTCTGATACGGCTTAACGACTGCGGTTTGATACCTAGATAGCTCGCCAACTGGTGCTGGGGCACTCTCTGCATAAGGCCAGGTTTATTCTTTAATAAATCGAGGTAGCGCTGTTCCGGATTGGTTATTTTGAAATTATCGAAAGAAGACTGGTTATTGGCCAACAGCTCTTCCGTAACGCTGCGGCACAAAGTTTTAAAACGGGGAAATTTTTCAAAAATGGTTTTGTTGATTTCATTATTTCCCACCGTAACGATGGAATCTTCTACACATGCTATGTAGTGATCAGATGCGGTCCCATTTACGGTACATACGGGCGTAAAAGAATTAGACTCTGTGTAAAAAGCGGTTGTTCTTTCCTCCCCATCTACGATATAATATGTTCTCAGGCATCCTGTAATTACAAGGTAATTGTCACTGGAGAACTGGCCTTCCTTTAAAAGGATGCTGCCTTTTTTGAAATCTTTAAATATGGCTAAATCAGTGATGATTTGTTTCTCCTCCGGGGTAAGGGTCGTGTACTTTTCTATGTACTCAAAAAGAATATCTTCCATGTTGGTATTTTTGTTAGAGTTGGTAAGTAAAACTACATTGTTTTATAGCTATCTGATACAATCCGAAATGCTTATAAAAAGTTAAAATTATAACATCTAAACTGATTCATTCTTGTTGAGGCTGTAAAGTTATTGTGACCTTATAACAGCATGTTGCCTGGCCAGCACTCTCCTTATTGTAGCTTTTCCCCTTGCTTCCGAATCTTTTCCAACCATTTGAGTCTTACAGAGAGTTCAGTGTTTTTCACCGGGCCAATGTAAGTAACTCTAACTGGCTTTACACCACAAAACCCGAGGGTAGATTTTCTGAGCTGGTTTACGCTTGGTTGCCCATAGGCGAACCAATAGTACCAACCGGGTTGATCGAGCGTGGTAATGATGTGGGCGGTTTTACCTTTTAAAAGTTTATCCCACCACACCGATTTTTCCCTGTACTGAAACGCCATCCCCGGCAGAAACAGGCGATCGATAAAGCCCTTGGTCAATGCAGGAAGACCGCCCCACCAAACCGGATGAACCCACACTAAATGATCTGCCCACTTAATTTTTTCCCATGCCTCCAGTAAGTCGGGCTCCAACTCAATCCTTTTTTGGTATCCGAATGCAAGATTGGGATCGAACTGAAGGTTGGCAATGGAAATGTGCTGTACCTCGGCCCCGCTCTGTAAGGCTCCTTTGCTGTAAGACTCTGTGATTCCGACATTGAAAGCGTCCTTGTTGGGATGGCCGTTGATTATTAATATTTTTCTGTTCATCTGTTTTCTGTTTATGATAAAAACAAAACTATAGATGCACAGCATGCCATGGAAGGACATTTGTCTAAAAAGAAATTTCTTTTCTGATTCTGCTTAGATGTCGTTGGGTAATACCGAGGAAGGAAGCTAAATACTGCAACGGAATC
>JAYTBG010000408.1:0-6964 GCA_043737055.1 Chitinophagaceae bacterium
TATTTCAAGGCAGTTTTGTATTTTCTGTTCAATAATATCGTGCTCGTTATACGCCGCAATTACCAAGGATATTGCCGGTTCGAAGGCCTGATCTGCTGCAAGGCTTTCGCTTCTCCAAAAAAGATTTTTTATTTTAAGGAATATCCAAAGCACCAGGCCGTACCCCAGATAGCTGTAAAAAACGATTACTGCAGAAAACCAAAAGGTAAATTTTAAAAAAAACATCGGTTATACGTTCTACACCTTGGTGCGGTCTTTAATTAATAATTTGTGCTCCGGTGCAACAGGTTTCATTTGCAAGGATAAAATTTATTTGCTAGAATCGCTTTTTTTTATAATTTTTGCATTAACAAGATATTCACCGTAACGCCCGATCCATCTTCCTCTCTAAATCGCCTCCATTTTTAGAATCCACATTGTACCATTTTTTTGGCGGACATCTATCTATTCGTTAGTTGTTTCGAATCTTGATATTGTTCTTAAAACCCCACCCTAATCTCAATCTCCTGTTGATATTCCCTAAAATTAAAAAATTACAGGAAATGAATAAGTTATTTACCATCCTCGCCATCGCATTATTTTCTCTGGCAATAAGCACTCCAGCCCTTGCTCAGTCAAATGTGTTTAACCCGAATGATCCGGACTTAATTTTTACAACCACTAATCAGCCGGCAGCACCCGCCAACAATAACGTTAACAAGTGGGGGCATACAAATCGCCTGGGTTGGAACCCATTCTCTTTAGGGTTCAAATCATATATCTACCAAGGCATGGCCTTTAGGTTGAAATTTCCTAAAACATACCAGCACAATGTTGCTGATGGAAAGAAATATCCAATGCTCATATTTTTTCATGGCAGGGGTGAGGCAGGACCTATCCATGACAACGAATATCAGTTACTACATGGCGGGCAGCAGCACGCACAAAAAGTAAATGACGGTACATTCGACGGTTTTCTTTTTTATGCACAGAGTTTAAATGGAGCGTCTCAGGACTATTTTTCCAGAGTCTCAAATATCATAGATTCGTTAACAAAATATGTTAAGGCAGATATTGATCGGGTTTTAGTAAGCGGGCTCTCTGCTGGTGGCGGTGCAGCACTAGACATTTTGGCAAATAATACTTACAATAAAAAAATTGCTGCTTCTTTGCCTATTTCCGGTGCTTCAACAGGTATGGTTCAATATTTTCCAAATTACATAACTATCCCAATTTGGATTTCAAATGGAGGGCTGGATCCATCACCGGCTCCATTTACTGTCGATTATGTAATCAGCAACTTTAGAAACTTGGGTGGCAAGATGGACCAAACATTTTTTCCCGATCAGGGACATGGTGTATGGGGGAGTTTTTGGAATACAGCCGGGTATTGGCCATACCTAAGCGCACAACACAAAGCCAACCCACTTGTATACTTTCAACGCCAGGAGTTTTGCCCGGGTGTTACGGTAGATGCCAAGCTTGGGCTTAATCCTGGGTTTAGTGCATACGAATGGGATAAGAATGGGGTAGTTATTCCAGGAGCCACAACGAATCAATTAATTATTAATTCCTTTGGAACTTATAGAGGACGTTATAAAAGAACTGCAACATCTGCATGGTCAGAATGGTCACCCAAGCCGGTTATTGTTGCCGAAAAGCAGGCAACGATTACTCCGCCCATTCAGGTAAACGGCACGTTTAGTACTGTATTACCGTCGGTAGACGGAAGAACTACTGCTCCTTTGATGGTGCCTAATACGTTCTCTGCTTATGAATGGAGAAGGATAACTGATAATGCACTTGTAAGTTCTACAAACACCTACAATGCCCCAGTTGGTCAGTATAAAGTAAAAGTTACGGAGTTGTATGGCTGTAGCAGCACGTTTTCTGAACCTTTTTCGGTAATTGCAGCAGGAGGAACAAACCTCCCGGACAATATTACCAACTTTAGCGGAGTATCTTTAACCAGCAGCTCTATACAGCTAGACTGGAACGATAACCCGGCTCCTGTCCACAATGAAACATTTTTTGAAATTTACAGGAGTACCACTCAAGGCTCAGGTTACATTTTGATAGACAAGAAGTTTTCCAACGTGCTGACTGATTTGGATAATAACCTATTGTCTAATACGACCTACTACTACATTGTAAGAGCCATAAATTTAAATGGTGCAGCACCTGTAAGCAATGAAATACAAGTTAAAACGAAGAATGACATTGTTGCCCCGACAGCCCCGTCTAACTTAAGAGTTACTGGTTCATCAAGAGCAACTATTTCTATCGCATGGGATCCATCAAGTGACGACGTCTCCGTTTATAAATATGACATTTATGTAAACGGAGTTAAATCGTTTATTACTGCAAATACTAGCATTACGGTCAGTGGGTTAACAGCATCTCAAACTTACACGCTTCATGTAAGGGCCAGGGATTTAGCCGGTAACGAATCGCCTAATAGCAACCAGGTTAGTGCAGTATCTGCTTTACGTGGATTGAACTATAAATATTATCATGGAACCTGGAGTGTGTTGCCAAACTTTAGCTTGCTCACGCCACAAACTACTGGCGTCACTCCTAATGTTGATCTTGCGATACGAGCGAGAAACGACAATATTGGAATTTTGTGGGAAGGTTTTATAAATATTCCAGTGACAGGTTCCTACACTTTCGAAACCGTAAGTGACGACGGCAGCAAGCTATATATTGGCTCCTATGACCATAACGCTAACGCTTTAGTCAATAATGACGGCTCTCATGGTGCTCAGTCCCGAACAGGGACTATAACATTAACAGCTGGGTCTCACCCTATAGCCATAAGCTTTTTTCAAGGAGGTGGAGGCTATTTCATGCAGGTTTACTGGCAAAGTGCAGCAGCTGGCATCAGTAGGCAACTCATCCCGAATGCTGCTTTTACAGATAACGTGCCCCTGCCTCCAAATGCCTTGCCAGTTAAGCCAGGTGGGCTGAACGTTATAGCAACTTCTTACAACCGTATAAATATTACCTGGGATGATTTAAGTGATAATGAATCCGGCTTTGAAATAGTTCGCTCCTCAAGTCTCACCGGAACCTTTCTACCAATAGGAAGTACGAACGCTAATACAGCTTCTTTTGCTGACACTATTGGGTTGAGCCCAAATACTAACTATTGGTATAAAGTGAGATCCATTAACCAGTTTGGTCAGTCGGAATTTATTAGCGTGTTAGAAGGAGCCTGGGGCTTAAATAGCAACTACACCGATGCAAGCGGGAACAACAGAAGCCTCACTGCAGGGAGCTCACCGACATTTAATACCGCCGACAAAATGGAGGGTACTGCCGCCATTTCTTTAAACGGAAGTAACCAATTTGCAGACATGCCATTTAGTTCAAGCAGCAGGTTTCCTAGCAATGCGTACACAACACGTACTGCCGCATTATGGCTGAAGCCAATGGCCACATCTATCAGCGCTGCTAATAAATTGGTTTATGAATTTGGAGGTTCAGATAATGGACTGGCATTACGCTTTAGTAGCGGGAGTCTCCAAGCCGGTATTGCAAGCGGAAATGTGAGAGCTACGGCCGTTGTTAACACAGTTACCACCAACCCGAATTGGGTTTCCGGCGGTTGGAACCATGTTGCAGTTGTTTATAATTTAAACGTACTGAAACTCTTTATTAATGGAGTTGAGTCGGCTTCTACAAATCTTACTTTCAATGCGGTTGGCCCTAGCACAAACTTTTCCAGAATTGGGGCTATTAATTCAACAAACGCCTTTAACTCATCGAGTTCAGGAACAAACTATGGAGGTTTGCTTGATGATATTGTTATCATAACTGAGCCACTTACTAGCAGCGGAGTGAGAGCCTTAATGACTCAAACTTACGGTGCAGATACTACATTTACGCTGCCATCCATTCCAGTAGCACCGTCAATAACCGTTGCGTCTGCGTCAAGTACAACCCAGGTAGACCTAACTATCGCTGACAACTCGACTAACGAAACATCTTTTGAAGTATATCGTTCCGTAGGGAACCCTACAAACTTTAAGCTTCAGGCCACTTTACCTGCAAGCAGCAATGGGACAATCGAATATCAGAACAAGGACCTGTTCGCCAACACATCCTATTATTACAAAGTAAGAGCGGTGGGTATAGGGGGGGCTTCCGGTTTCAGCTCAGAAGTCGTAGTTAAAACGTTAAATAACTTACCAACCATTCAACCTGTCCCCAACAGTACAATGAGATTCGACGGACAGAAGAATGTCTCGATAGTTTCAACAGACGCAGACGGGGATGCTATGACACTTGCACTGGCAAGTCATTTGCCGGCATTCGCTACATTCAATAATTCAGGAAACGGCAATGGCGTTATTCAATTTAATCCATCAAGGAGGCCCGATCAGGGGGTTTACTCAATCTCGTTAATTGTAACTGATGCCAACGATGGCAAGGATACAGTTGACTTTACAATCACAGTTAATGATAACTATACTCCTGTTATTACAGCACTGACCAACCGAACCGTAGCAGAAGGCAGTACTCTTAATTTGCCGCTAGTGGCCACCGATCAGGATGGTAATGCTTCTTTAACCTGGGCACTAACTACCGGTACCTCTTTTACTTCATTGACCGATAATGGTAATGGATCTGGTACTTTACGCATAGCTCCTGGTTTTTTAAATGCTGGAGTTTATCCGATCACAGTTTCTTCAAGTGACGCAGCTGGCGGTACAGAGTTTGCTTCATTTACCCTTACGGTCACCGACGTAGCACCGGTAGAGGAGAAAGTATTCATGAGTATGAAGTACACAAGTGCAAATGCACCTGCACCCTGGAACAACGTAGCAACCACCAATACAACCAGCTTACTAAATAGTAACGGACAGTCTACTCCCATTGGGCTTGAGTTTTTAGGAACTCCTTGGAACGGTGGAAACGCTGGTGCTGTTACCGGCAACAATTCGGGTGTTTATCCCGACGCAGTAATGCGTGATTATTTTTACTTTGGAGTTTTCGGGGCGCCAGAAACAGTTAATGTAAACATTAAAGGTCTTGATCCCTTGGGTAAATACAATGTCACTCTATATGGTAACAGTGCATGGACCGGACTAGGCAATAACGGCACTACTGTATACACTATTAATGGTGTACAAAAGCCACTATACGTAGACAACAACACCCAAAACACAGTCACCTTTAGTTCAATTATTCCTAATGCTTCTGGAATAATTACAGTGAACATGACCAAGGGGGCAAACACACCTTATGGGCTGTTAACATCAATAGTCTTGGTTAAACCTTTCAACGACGGAACGGCACCAGTGTTGCCAACTAATCTAACTGCCCAGGCCCTTGCTAATGGTACAGTAAAATTGAGCTGGAAAGACTTAGCATACAATGAAGAAAAGTATCTCGTTTATCGCTCATTAACATCCGCCGGCCCTTTCACTCTAATAAACCCTGGTGCGGCAAATGCAAATGATAGCACCTACATTGATAATACAGTGGCGAGCAGCACCACTTACTACTATAAAATTGAGGCAACTAATCTTAATGGCACATCCGGTCAAACAAATGTTGTGAGTGCAGTTACTGCTAACAAGCCACCTGTTCTTACTGCTATAAATGATATTGTTGTTAAGTCTGGAGAGAATGCTGTGATCAACTTCAGCGCCTCAGATGATTTGGGTGATGTTTTAATTGGTAATGTTACAGGACTACCAGCATTTGCATCTTTTCAAAATAACGGAAATGGCAATGGTACCATAACTTTCGCTCCTTCAGCAAATGATTTAGGTGCATATCCGAACATAGTAGTTAGCGTGTATGATAACTTTGGTGCAACTGTTCTAGACACTTTTAAAGTGTCTGTAATTGACACCGATGTTAGGTCGGTATTTATAAATTGGGGGATACCGCAAGGGACACCACAAGGTGCGCCATGGAACAACTTTATGATTTTCCCCTATGCAAATGCACCACTGTCTGCCCTAAAAAACGATGCCAACGTCAATACAAACTTTAGTATTCGTTTGCAAGAACAATGGGATGGCAATTTATCATACGGAATGACCACAGACGGAAACTCTGGTATTTTCCCAGATAATGTTATGAAGTCAAGCATCTTTACAGCTAGCACTGCCGCAAGAGGTATCCAGATAGATGGTCTTAATCCAGCCAAAAGGTACAATGTAGTGTTCTTCAGCAGTCATAATGCTGGTTTGAGTGCGATAGCGACGTTTTCAAGTGGCGCTCAAACAATCGCCCAGGAATCAAGGTACAATGACAACAGCTCCGTGCAACTTAATGGGCTGACTCCTTCTGCGGGTGGCACGTTGGTTGTAACAGCTACAAAACAAGCAAGCGCCGCTTACTTAAATCTCAATGCAATGATTATAGAGGAATACAACGCATCTTCTCCTCTTCTTAGACCTCAGTATTTAATGGCCGAATCGGTTCTTGACCTTGGGAAAATAAAATTGACCTGGGCAGACAGATCGGCTGAGGAGACCGGATTCAACATCTATAGGTCAACCTCATTAAATGGTATCTATTCTTTAGTTACCACAGTGGCGGCAAATGTTAGGAATTATACTGACGTCAACTTAAATCCGAACCAAAGGTATTTTTACAAGGTGAATGCTACTGATGCCAATGGAACCAGCAATTTTAGTAACATTGCTTCGGCAATAATGGCATCTCAGCTGGTGTTTGTGAATTTCAATGTAAACGTTGCGCAGAACGCACCATCACCATGGAACAACACGAATACACCGCCGACCGAAGGGGCTACTTTTAGTAATCTTTCTAACAGTGCTCAAGGCAACAGTGGTCTTGAAATGGTGATTACAAAGAGTTTTAGTGGTCCTGGTTTCACAGGTGTAGCCGGTGCCGGTATTTTCCCAAGTGGTGTTATGGAAAGTAATTTCTGGAATGATGGAGGACAACTTTCTCAGCTGAAATTTAATAACCTCGACATTAAAAAGAAATACAGGATCGG
>JAYTBG010000409.1:0-2821 GCA_043737055.1 Chitinophagaceae bacterium
TTTATTCCCATCACGCTGGTGTTGTTAAACAGAAAACCGACTACACTCACGAGGGCTTTGCCTTCATACAAATCTATTTCCGTAAACGGAGGAAGATGGGGTTGCAATATAGCAGGATCAACTTCAAAATTGAACATAGCCAGGTACTCCCAACGTGCAGATAAAAATGTTCCAAAAGCCATACTATTTTATTTGTTGTGGTTCAATACCTGGTTTGGCATATGCCAACCGGGTAATAAGTTCTGTCTTATAGTACCTGTCTATTCCATTGCTGCAAACGGATGCTGCTTTGTCTAAATGAAGAAAGCCATCTGCGGATACAATGTCTTTATCTATATGAATAGCTATAACTTTCCCAATTACAAGGAAGGTTGCATTGGCCGCAATGGGAATAATTTCCTGCAAGGCCAAGGCATATTTAATGCTGCTCTCTTTTACAAAAGGAGCTGCTATGTCCGAAAAATATTCAGGAGTTAAGCCTACTTCATCAAACTCACTTACACCAGCTTCATACTTAGCACTGGTTTGATGCGCCTGCGGCAAGAATGAGGGATGAATGTGGTTGATCGTGTACGTGCCTGTTGATTTAATATTGGCAATGGTGTGGGGAGCTGCCAGCAGGGGCCTGTTGATATATCCTATCAACGCAGGGTCAGAACCGATGTGGACGATGCTACTAAAAATTGCAAGATTGGGCTGGCATGCCCCATTAATGGTGCCAATAAGGCTTACAGACTTGAAACCTGTAAGGCTATTGATGAAGTTGGCCCTATAAAAACGCTCCCAAGATGTGATATCGTCCGTGCTGTAAGATGGCATGACTATTATTTGTTTACTTGCTAAACATTACCCTGCGCAAATTGTTTTGACCGGTATGAGCGAAGCGGTCCTGATTTTTCCCCATCAATTGTTTAAACATCATCCGGCCCTGTATAAAAGCCGGCCAGCCTACCTGGTAGAAGAGTGGCTCTTTTTCAGGCAATACAACTTCCATCAACAAAAGATTTTGTTGCATCGCTCCTGCATGAAATTTTACGACTCTTATTTAAAAGAACAGGGATACCCTGTGCAGTACATAGAAAGTACTGATGACACAAACGAGGTAACACTATTAATCAAATCCTTATCTCAGCAAAAAATTACTGTATTACATATTGCCGACGTGGTAGATTTTTGGCTCAACAAGCGCATCACTCAAGCCTGCGAAAAATATCACATAGAATTAATCATTCATGCATCGCCGTCATTTTTAAATACCATGGGCGAGGTGGCTGATTATTTCAGTAAGAAGAAAACGTATTTCCAAACTGATTTCTATATTCAACAAAGAAAGCAGCGGAGACTTTTGTTGGAAGCAGATGGCAAGCCCACCGGCGGCAAATGGACGTATGATGCCGACAACAGGGCTAAGTTCCCAAAAAAGGAAGTAGTGCCGGAGATACATCTACCAAAAGAAAACAGCTTTATGGCCGATGCGAAAAAATATGTACAGCAACATTTCGGCGGTAATTACGGATCAGCCAATGCGCCTCATTTATTTGTAACCACGTTTAAAGATGCAGAAGCATGGCTCGATGATTTTCTACAAAATCGTTTTGAAAAGTTCGGTGTCTACGAAGACGCCATTGTTGCAAAAGAAGGCATCCTGCACCATTCAGTCCTCACTCCAATGCTAAATTGCGGGCTACTCACACCCGACCAAATTTTAGAAGCAGTGCTTGATCACGCCGATAGAAATAACGTTCCTCTCAATTCATTGGAGGGTTTCATTCGCCAGATCATGGGCTGGCGGGAATTTATACGGATTGTTTACGAAAGAGAAGGGAGCAGGCAGCGAACAACAAATTATTGGAATTTCAAACGAAAAATTCCAGCCAGTTTCTGGACGGGCACTACTGGTATCGATCCTATTGACATAACGATTAAAAAAGTTTTAAACACTGGCTATTGCCATCACATAGAACGACTCATGGTGTTGGGAAATTTCATGCTGCTTTGCGAGTTTGACCCCGACGAAGTGCACCGGTGGTTTATGGAAATGTTTATAGATGCTTACGACTGGGTGATGGTGCCGAATGTTTATGGCATGACGCAGTTTGCCGATGGTGGATTGATGACAACAAAGCCTTACATCAGCGGCAGTAACTATTTAATGAAAATGAGTGATTACACTGCAGCACCGACCGGTGGCACAACGACTGCTTGGCAGCCAGTTTGGGACGGCTTGTTCTGGAGATTCATGCACGTGCACCGAAATTTCTTTTTGCAAAACCCAAGGCTCGGTATGCTCATACGCACATTTGACAAAATGAGTGAAGAAAAAAGAACTACACATCTGGCAAATGCAGAAGAATATCTAAAGAGCCTGGATAAATGAAAAATACCAAAAAAGAAAACCTACCTACCAAGGTCTGTATTACCTGCAACCGCCCGTTTTCATGGCGCAAAAAATGGGAGAATGTGTGGAATGATGTAAAATATTGCAGTGAAAAATGCAGAATGAATAAAAGTAAATTAAGTAATTAAGATGGCAACGATAGAGACGCTAAGCGTAATAGACAAAGACCGAATTATAGAGATGGCATGGGAAGACCGTACCACATTTGAAGCAATAGAAATGCAGTTTGGTTTAAAACAGCAGGATGTAATTAAACTCATGCGAAAAGAAATGAAGGCCAGCAGTTTTAAGCTTTGGCGGGAGCGTACGAAAGGTCGCAGTACTAAGCATGAGGCCCTGCGGGGAGATAATGTTGATCGATTTAAATGTAGCCGGCAAAAAACGATTTCAAATAATAAAATCAGCAAACGATAAATGAACCAG
>JAYTBG010000410.1:0-2819 GCA_043737055.1 Chitinophagaceae bacterium
CAAAAAAGAGGCGGCACTTGCTCTGTGGATGGAGCCGCACCGCCTCTTTTTTACTAGACTAAAATATTTTTTTGACACAGTTCATTTTACAAACCCGGAGTCTATAATTTTGTAGGCTCCTTCTTTTTTTGCCCTTTCCCTTTTGCCTTTTGCCCTTTCCCTTTGCCCTTTGCCCTTTGCCTTTTGCCCTTTTGCCTTTTGCCCTTTTGCCTTTTGACTTTTGCCTTTTGACGTTTGACGTTTGACTTTTTCAAACCACATTCACTTCCCTACTCAACACCGCCCCAAACTTTTCTTTTACTGATTCGATTATGCTGGTGCTAAGATTAAAAATTTCGGAACCGGTGGCATTACCATAGTTAACAAGAACAAGCGCCTGCCTGGCATCGCACCCTGCATCACCGTTTCGGTAACCCTTCCATCCGCATTGTTCTATCAACCAGCCAGCAGCCAATTTCACGTTTTCATTTGGCAACTCGTACCCGACGATACCCGGAAACCTTTGTGCTAACTGGTGAAATTCGTTGCTACTAATTTCTGGATTCTTAAAAAAGCTACCTGCATTTCCAATCACTGCCGGATCGGGCAGTTTGCTGGTACGAATATTAATCACCGCTTGGGATATCGCTTGTAGGCTAAGGTCCACTATCCCCATTGATTGCAGCTCTTGCTCTATGGCTCCGTAAGAGATGTTATAAATTGGCTTTTTCCTAAGCCGAAAAGTGACCTCGGTAATTACAAACTGGCTTTTATACTTTGATTTGAAAACACTTTCCCGGTAGCCAAAATCGCAATCAGCAGCATTGAAAGAAATGATTTGTTTGTCATTGATATGATATGCATCCAGCGAGTGAAATACATCTTTGATCTCAACACCATAGGCTCCGATATTTTGTATAGGGCTGGCACCCACACTTCCGGGTATCAGTGAAAGATTTTCTACTCCTGCCAAAGAATGATGGATGCAATACCGAACAAACTGGTGCCAGTTTTCGCCAGCCGCCACTTTTACGAACACATTATTCTCATCCTCTCCAAATATTTCAAAGCCCTTCAACTCGTTCCTTAAAACGAGGCCTTCAAATTTTTTTGTAAAAAGAATATTACTACCGCCGCCGAGGATCAAGGTGGAGGGCAAAGGGCTTAGGGTGAAAGGCTTTTTAAATTCAAGACTTTCCTTTAATTCCTCAATTGTTGTAATGGATGCGAAATATTTTGCCCGGGCATCTATGCCAAATGTATTATAATTTTTCAGCGAAAAATTTTCCTGAATATTCATTTTACTAAAAGTTATCTCTGAAATAAACACTACCCCTCATTTCCAAATCACCGAATTATCAAATCATCACATTAACAAATCAGTTAGGATCCACATCAGCCACAACATGCACCGATTTAAAAACCTTTTCACTCTGCATTAAATTGATATGGTTGCGAATTACTTTTTTATATGTTAAACTCATGCCTGGTTCCTTTGGCAATTTCAACATTATTTCCATCAGGTATAAATTCCTGATGCGCCCGATCATGGGTGCCGCAGGGCCCACTACAAAATCCTTTAAGTCTTGCTTTAAAAACGAGGCAAGTTTCTCTGCACCCGCCTCTACCACAGCTTTCTCTTTGTGCTTCAAAGTGAGCAGTACGATCCTGCTAAACGGAGGGTAAAAAAAATCTTTGCGATTCTCTATCTCAAACCCATAAAATTGTTTGTAGTCATGTTGCTTCACTAACTCCAGCACGGGATGCGCAACATTCATTGCCTGTATTAATACTCTTCCCTGCGCATGCTTTCGTCCCGCACGGCCACTCACCTGTTCCATCAACTGAAAAGCCCTTTCATTGGCCCTGAAATCTGCAAAGGATAATAGGCCGTCTGCATCAAGCACTCCAACAAGACTCACATGTTCAAAGTCGAGGCCTTTAACCACCATCTGTGTTCCTACGAGAATATCGATGCGATGTTGTTCAAATAATTGGATAAGATTATCGTGCGCCAACTTTCCCCGAACGCTGTCTACATCCATCCGGGCAATTTTGTATTTAGAAAATTCGGCTTCCAATTGTTCTTCAATTTTTTCTGTACCGAAATTTTTCTCAAGCCAGGTATTGGTACCACAGGCCGGACATGCAACTAATTTGGGATAAGTGCTACCACAATAATGACAATGCAGTTTGTTACTATACTTATGCAGCGTGAGCGACACATCGCAGTGCGTGCATTGTGGAATAAAGCCACAGGTGTGGCAAATAAGGTAAGGATTGTAGCCACGACGATTTTGAAAAAGGATCACCTGTTTATTTCCATCCATGGCCTGTTGGATAGCATCTTTTAATTGAGGAGTGATCATCACTTTACCCCGGGCAACTTTCTCATCCTTGTTAACCTTCTGCAGCACCTGCCGTGTGTTCACTATCTCGATGGCGGGTAAGTCAATTCCGCCAAATCTCTCCCCAAGAAATACGTAACCATATTTTTTCTGTTGTGCGTTGTAAAAACTCTCTATGGAGGGCGTAGCGCTACCCAGCAACACCTTAGCGCCAAATAGGGACGCATAAAAAACGGCTGCATCCCTGGCGTTGTAACGGGGTGCAGGATCTTGTTGCTTGTACGAGCTATCATGCTCTTCATCTACAATGATTAGCCCAAGGTTTTTAAATGGCAGTAGTAATGCACTCCGGGCACCGAGCACAATTTTTACTTCACCAGTTCTGATTTTATTCCACAGTTCTATGCGCTCGTGGTTATTGAACTTAGAATGATAAATGGTGATATTGCCACCAAAATTTATTTGCAGCCGCCGGATGAGTTGTGCTGTGAG
>JAYTBG010000411.1:0-33766 GCA_043737055.1 Chitinophagaceae bacterium
TAGTCCGTTTATCCAACAAGAACAACTTATTGCATAAATTTTTATTTCTAATTGGCAGTTTTTCCTTTTTTTTGTAGGATAAAACCCAACTTATAATGAATTCATTACGTTTTAATGCAATTAACAAGCTTGCCAATACACCGACGCCTGTGAATGTGGCCAACCCCGCCAGGATCACCGCAGTTTTTAATGAGAATGTATTTACGCTATCCACCGCCAGGCATTACCTGAGTGATGAAGCCTACAAAAGCCTTGCAGGATCTGTGCGCAGTGGTAAAAAAATTGACCGCTCTATGGGCAGTCAAATTGCGAATGGATTGAGAGCCTGGGCAGAGGGAAAGGGCGTGACCCACTTTACACATTGGTTTCAACCTCTTACAGGTTTGTCAGCAGAAAAGCATGATTCCTTCTTTACGTTGAAAGGTGACGGTACCCCAATTGAAGAGTTTGAAGGTGCTGCCCTCATTCAACAAGAGCCGGATGCATCCTCGTTCCCAAGTGGTGGTTTGCGTGCCACTTTTGAAGCAAGAGGGTATACCGCCTGGGACCCTTCCTCTCCCGCATTCATTATGGAAATAGGCGAAGGTAAAACCTTGTGCATACCCACCATCTTTGTATCCTACACCGGTGAGTCGCTAGATACTAAAACGCCGTTGATAAAAGCGCTCGTTGCTTTAGATAAGGCTGCGGTAGATGTGTGCCAATATTTTGATAAGAATATTTCTAAAGTCACCGCCACTCTTGGCTGGGAGCAAGAATATTTTGTGGTAGATGCAGGCCTGGCCAATGCAAGACCGGATCTTACACTTGCAGGCCGGACAGTATATGGACATGCACCAGCCAAAGGGCAACAATTAGATGATCATTATTTCGGCGCCATTCCGGAGCGTGTGTATGCTTACATGAGAGATTTTGAGCAGGAAGCCTATCGCCTCGGAATTCCATTGCGCACCCGCCATAATGAAGTGGCCCCGGCACAATTTGAGTGTGCTCCTATTTTTGAGGAAGCCAATCTTGCCGTAGACCACAACACCCTGTTAATGGATGTAATGACGAGGGTGGCCAAACGCCACAACCTGTTGGTATTACTTCACGAAAAACCTTTTGCAGGCATTAATGGAAGTGGTAAACATAACAACTGGAGCCTTAGTACAGATACCGGTGTAAATCTGCTGGCACCTGGGAAAACTCCAAAGACCAACCTGATGTTCCTTACTTTTTTTGTAAACATCATCAAAGCGGTCCACGATTATGCTGATCTTCTCAGAGCAACTATTGCCAGTGCCGGCAACGATCATCGTCTTGGTGCCAATGAAGCTCCGCCTGCCATCATTTCTATTTTCATAGGAAAATATTTAACCGATGTATTGAACCAGGTGGAAACCCGTGTGAGCGGCCATTTTGATGAGCAGGATGAAGCAATTTTAAAATTGGACATTCATAAAAGCATCCCGGAATTGATGTTGGACAATACCGATCGAAACCGCACATCGCCATTTGCATTTACAGGTAATAAATTTGAGTTCAGGGCCGTGGGATCTGCTGCTAATTGCGCTGGACCAATGACGACCATCAATACCATCATGGCCGAAACACTTAAGAGCTTCAGGCATGAAGTAGACGCCATTATTGAAAAAGGCGAAAAGAAAGAAGTGGCCTTGATGCAGATCATTCAAAAATATATTGTGGATAGTAAAGCTGTATTATTTGAAGGCGATGGATATAGCGAAGAGTGGGCGCAGGAAGCCGAGAAAAGAGGTTTGGCAAATGTGAAGACAACCCCTGTTGCTCTTGATGCTTTTATTACAGCAAAATCTAAAGACCTGTTTAAAAACAACGATATCTACAGCCACCCTGAGTTAGAAGCCAGGCACGAGATCATGTTGGAAGCATACGTAAAGAAGGTGCAGATAGAAGCCAGGGTAATGGGCGACCTTGCCAGCACGCTTATTTTGCCGGCAGCAGTAAGATATCAAAATGATATCATTAAGAATATTGTGGGTCTCAAAGAAGTAGGACTTCCGGATACATCATATGCCAATCAAAAACAAATATTGGGTGTTCTTAGCGAGCATATTAATACTATTGCTGACAATGTTGAAAAGATGATTGAAGCAAGGAAGGTGGCTAATGAAATCGAAGACATGCGGGACAAAGCGATCGCCTATTGCGACGATGTGAAAGGCAATTACTTTGACATCATTCGTTACCACGTAGATAAGCTGGAATTAATGGTGGATGATAATTATTGGCCGTTACCAAAGTATAGGGAGTTACTCTTCTTAAGATAAAAAAAATTGTTGTCCAACCAAAATATTTGATTTCGTGCTAGAGCCCGGTTCTGTATTGTATTTACTAACCAGCCTTAATGCTGGGGTTACAGCAACCAAACCCTCAGGGCTGGGCTTTAGCCCCAGTTAGTCGGACAACATTAATAAAAAAATATAAAGCCTTACTCACAATAGGGCTTTTATTTTTATATAAAAATAATAAGCGGGGGATGTAATACGATCACAGGTGGCGCAGGGGTCAATATCGCCAACGAGATGAACGGGGCAACTACTTAATTTGGGTTTCATTAACGAAAAGCTTTCCTATTTTTAGCCCATGAAAAAATACGTGCTCTCCTTTTTATTCCTCTGTATTGCCCAGGTTGAGTTGTTGCATGCGCAAAGCATACAACATAAAGCTGTAGATGATTTTGTAATAAAAGTAGGCGCATTAGATAGCCAGAATGTAGCCCAAATAACAGAAGCACTTACGCTGAAAATTGATGACAAGGAACAAAAGGCCCGGGCGATTTTTTATTGGATAGCCAACAACATTGCGCTTGACCCGAAAGCAATAAAAATAAATGATGAGAGAAAATCTTTGCCCGAAGACGTGGTAAAATTTAGGAAAGCCACACCGCTCGGATTTGCAAAACTTTTCCAGGAAATGAGTAGTCTCTCCAATATCAGGTGCCTGGTTGTAGATGGTTATGTAAAAAACAGTCTTGAAGATTTAAATAACCCTCCTGATGAAATAAACCACTCATGGAATGTGATACAATTGGGCCCCAGCCCAGACCGTTGGTATTTTGTAGACGTGGCCCGTGCTTCTGGTACCCTGGACAAGAAAATGACGCTCTTTCAAAAAGATTTTACAAGTGCTTACTTCTTTGCAAGTAAGCCCTTGTTTAATTTAGACCACTATCCAGACAATGGCGCATGGCAACTCGGTGGCGGCCCTAAAAGTGTGAAAGATTTTTACAGTCTGCCTATTTTTTACAATGCTGCTTATTTGTACGATATTAAAAAGCCCACACCGGCAACCGGATTTATCAAAACTAAAACCAAGGCTAAAACAAACTTTAGCATTCCATATGGTGCCGCCGGTGCAAGTACTGTTGAACTCTTGATAGGCGATGCTCGCAAACAATCAAAACCGGAGGCGATGAATTTTAACCTGACAGCGGGAGCTATCGTATTCAGCTACCAGTTTAAAACAGAAGACAGCTATCCTGTGAAAGTTGTAGTTGATGGTAAAACAGTGTTGGAATATATGGTTGAAGTTAGCGAATAAGTTTGTTGTCTTTTTGCTCCCTTAACATAGCCCCAAAATCCATACCTCTAGCAAGGCCATTTACCACAATGCCAATGCGCTTGATTTTGGTTGACTCCGTTTTAGCACTTTCTATCCATTTTGAATAGTATTGCTGATGCGAAGGCAATAGACTTGTAAAATGTTTCAGTGCACTGGGCTCATCCCGCAGACACTGTAATAAATCTAGTGATAAGGGAATAGGTACATTGTCTACCTCAACCAATACTTCCACCCGGTCACCAACTTTTTTGGTGATAGCTTTCCGCATCACCCCGTTTACAGGCATAATAAACTGACCCTCGCCCATTGGTATTAGAGCTACGCCGCTTAGTGCGTACTCATCCAGCAAGCCCTTTACCCTAAAAGATTTTTTGTTTTCGGGAGATAACTCAGCGGTTACCCTGAGCGGAATTTTGATATAGGTCCAGCCAGTTTTTTCGCCCATGCTGCCAAACTTTTCCAGTACAGCTTCAAAGCCTAACTTCATTTTTTATTTAAATCTATCGAAATAGAAACAGATCCGTAAACTAAAATTGACACAGCCGTGTTGTAATCTTAGATGAACATTTTAATTACAGGTGCTAACGGATATATTGGACAGCGACTGATCCCGGTTTTGTTGCAGGATAATCACAAGCTCACTTGCCTGGTGCGCAACCGCAACCGCTTTGACGAAGAGCATGCCTCCCCCAATATTGAAGCTTTGGAAGCAGATTTTTTGAAGCCTGCCCAGCTTCCCCAGCCGTCGCCAGACATTGATGTAGCATATTACCTGATGCACAGCATGAGCGGCCGGGCCGATTTTGAAACCGTGGAAGCAGAGGCCGCCAGTAATTTTCTTAGATTTATCGAGAAGACAAACAGCCGCCAGATCATTTTTCTCACAGGCATTAGCAACGAAACCCACCTCTCCAGGCATTTAGCATCGAGGCTTAAGGTAGAAAAGATATTGAGCAGCGGGCGTGTGCCACTAACTGCACTAAGGGCAGGAATTATTGTGGGCTCGGGCAGTGCATCGTTCGAAATTATCCGGGACATTGTAGAAAAACTTCCGGTGATGATTGCTCCCCGTTGGCTAAAAACCCTCTGCCAGCCTATTGCCATCAGGAATGTGATACAGTTTCTTGCTGGCGTAGCATTGAAGGAGGCCTATTACAATAAAAATTTTGATATTGGCGGGCCGGGAGTGTTGAGCTACAAGGAAATGCTAATGCAGTTTGCAAAAGTGCGGGGTCTTAAAAGGAAAATCATAGTGGTGCCGGTGATGACCCCAAAGCTATCCTCGTACTGGTTGTACTTCATCACTTCTACTTCTTACCAACTAGCCTCCAACCTTGTGCACAGCATGAAGGTGAATGTGGTTTGCCGTCCTAACAATCTTGCTGCCGAACTTGGAATTTTTCTTTTTCCATACCAAACTGCCGTCGAAATGGCTTTTGCCAAAATAGAACAGCAGATGGTGCTGAGCAGCTGGAAGGATGCGTTGAGTAGCAGCAACGCAAGTCTTGACCTTGTAAGCTATGCTGAGGTTCCTTCTCATGGATGCTATAAAGATTTGAAGTGGCGTGAGATCACGGGCCCTCCCGAACAAGTGTTGCAAAATATCTGGAGTATTGGAGGCGCCCGGGGTTGGTATTATGGCAATCACCTGTGGAAAATCAGGGGATTGCTGGACAAGTTTGCCGGCGGTGTAGGGCTAAGACGTGGCAGAACCAATGCATTGACCATACAAACGGGTGATGCCTTGGATTTTTGGCGGGTGCTCCTTGCGGACAAGAAACACAACCGATTATTGCTATTTGCAGAAATGAAACTACCCGGAGAGGCCTGGCTGGAATTTAGGATCATGAAAAGGCATCACAAACTGCAGCTGCGGCAAACCGCTACTTTTAGGCCAAGAGGTGTTTGGGGCCGGCTGTATTGGTTTGCAATGCTACCCTTCCATCATTTTATATTTAATGGAATGATCAAAAACATTGTAAAAACCACTTAATAAAAATGCCCCGGTAACAATACCGGGGCCTCTATCTTTTAGGCTCTTTGTTTTACAGGAGCTTTCTTTTTTACTTTCTTCAAAGCTAGTTCAATAGCTTTGCTTAGTTCGTCATAAGTGTTCTTTGCAACCCTTTCTCCGTTTACGAAAAAAGTAGGAACATCTTTTACACCACGATCGATACCTTCTTTAAGATCGCCCTGAACCTGCCAGCCGTAGGTAGCATTTACCAAGTCATCTAAAAAACGTTTGTTGCTAACACCTGCTTCTTTGCTATGCAATTTGAGACTCGTAGTTCCCAAGCTCTTGCGATTTGCAAACAGAATGTTGTGCATCTCCCAAAATTTACCATCCTGAGCGGTAGCCACGGCTGCTTCACCTGCCTTTAAACTGCGTTGGTGAATTTTAGTCATGGGGAAATGCCTGAAGTTGAAACGGATTCTGCCGTCATAGTCGATCAATAATTTTTTAACGATTTCATTGGCTTTAGCGCATACTTCACTTTCGTATTCGCCAAACTCTTCCAGTGTAACTTCGGCCTTAGGATTGCCGACAAAAACATCTTTTGGTTCGATTATCTCTACTACATCTTTCTTAAATGCCATATATAAACTCCTTTTGATTAAGCAAAACTGACTTTTAGGAGGCCTACTCAGTTTTGTGGGTGATAAATATTACAAATTTTTACAATTCAGAATCGGCTGAAGATAGGGTTTTTTAGATTCTGACCAAAGCCATCGGTAAAAAATCCTATATCCTCTTCTACAACGCTTTGGTAGCTATGGTTTCAAAAATGTTAACAATATAATTTTCAATTTTACGCCGCATGTCCGGCTTGAACTTCATTTCTAAACACTACCGTTCCATCAAATACATCTACCAAAACTGGTGCCGACTTGTCTATGTCTGCGGCCAGGATCCGCTTGCTTAGTTGGTTTATAATTTCTTTTTGAATAAGCCGCTTCAAAGGCCTTGCACCAAACTGCGGATCGTAACCATTTTCTGCCAGGTAATCCAGAGCGTACTCACTAAATCTTAAATCAATTCCGTTTTGGGCTACCAGCTTTATGAGGTCATTCAATTGAATTTTGATGATACCCCTGATCTCCTTCTTCATCAATGGCTGGAACATGATGATCTCGTCTATCCGGTTCAGGAACTCGGGCCGGATGGTTTGCTTCAATTGCCCCATCACTTCTAATTTTGTTCTACGCACAACTGCCTCTTTGTTTTCTTCAGTAACGTTTTCAAAATTATCCTGTATCACCTGGCTGCCCATGTTGCTGGTCATAATGACGATGGTATTTTTGAAGTTTACGACCCGCCCCTTATTATCTGTCAGCCGGCCATCGTCCAGCACCTGTAGTAAAACATTGTACACATCCGGGTGAGCTTTTTCTATTTCATCCAGCAGAACAACGGAGTATGGTTTGCGCCTAACGGCTTCCGTTAACTGACCGCCTTCTTCGTATCCCACGTATCCGGGGGGTGCACCGACCAACCTGCTTACGGAATGCTTTTCCTGGTATTCGCTCATGTCAATTCTTGTCATCATCCCGTCGTCGTCGAACAGATAATCCGCCAGTGCTTTGGCCAGCTCGGTTTTTCCAAC
Organism: Chitinophagaceae bacterium; assembly: GCA_043737055.1. Classification (GTDB taxonomy): domain Bacteria; phylum Bacteroidota; class Bacteroidia; order Chitinophagales; family Chitinophagaceae; genus Ferruginibacter. The sequence continues at coordinate 7,191 of JAYTBG010000411.1, forward strand.
ACCGGTGGTACCAAGAAAAATAAATGATCCAATAGGTTTTTTGGCATCTTGCAAGCCCGCCCTGCTGCGCCGGATAGCGTCTGCCACAGCCTCAATGGCTTCATGCTGGCCCACCACCCTTTTGTGCAACTCATCTTCCAGCGATAACAACTTTTCTCTTTCACTTTGCAACATCTTGGCCACAGGTATTCCGGTAGTTTTTGCAACACTCTGTGCAATATCCTCTGCATCTACTTCTTCCTTTAACAATCGCTTCTCTGATTGGTTCGAAAGCTGCCCTGTTAACTCGGTTATTTCAAGCTCCTGGTCCTTCACTTTGCCGTATCTAATCTCTGCAACCTTGCCATAGTCGCCATTTCTTTCTGCCTGTTCGGCTTCCTGCTTAAGTTGTTCAATGGCGGCCTTTCCGTTTTGAATTTTTTCTACAAGGTCTTTTTCCTGCGTCCATTTAGCTTTGTAGGTATCCCGTTCTACAGAAAGATTTGCAATGTCAGTGTTCAAATCCTTCAGTTTTGTTTCGTCGTTTTCCCTTTTGATGGCTTCTCTCTCTATTTCAAGTTGCCTGATCTGCCGCTCCAGTTTATCCAATTCTTCAGGCATACTGTTCATCTCCATGCGGAGCTTGGCGGCGCTTTCATCAATAAGATCAATGGCCTTGTCTGGCAGAAATCTATCAGAAATATACCTGTGTGAAAGCTCTACAGCCGCTATGATAGCTTCATCTTTAATGCGCACATGGTGGTAGGTTTCATACCGATCTTTTAAACCACGCAAAATAGAAACTGCGTCTTCTACGGTAGGTTCATCTATAATAACTTTTTGAAATCTGCGCTCTAAAGCTTTGTCCTTTTCAAAAAATTTTTGGTACTCCGAAAGGGTCGTGGCTCCTACTGCCCGAAGCTCCCCACGTGCGAGCGCAGGTTTAAGGATATTAGCAGCATCCATGGCACCGTCACCACCGCCAGCACCTACAAGTGTATGTATCTCATCTATGAACAGTACAATTTCCCCATCGGCAGAAGTAACCTCTTTCACAACAGATTTTAATCTTTCTTCAAATTCACCCTTGTATTTGGCACCGGCAATTAACTGCCCCATATCCAAGGCATAAATTACTTTGGACTTCAGGTTTTCCGGCACATCACCATTGATGATCCGCATGGCCAGGCCTTCTGCTATCGCCGTTTTACCCACACCCGGCTCTCCAACTAAAATGGGATTATTTTTTGTTCGGCGGCTAAGTATGTGCAAGGTTCGGCGGATCTCCTCGTCCCTTCCTATCACAGGGTCTAGTTTACCCTGTCGGGCCATTTCATTGAGGTTTTTAGCGTACTTGTTTAAGGCGTTGAATTGCGTCTCCTGGGTTTGCGACGAAACGGTCTCTCCTTTTCGAAGTTCTTTAATGGCTGCTATCAATCCTTTCTCAGTAAGGCCGGCGTTTTTTAATAGTTTGGCACTGGCATCGCTGCCCTGCACAATTGCTATCATAAGATGTTCGGGAGTAATAAACTCATCTCCGAAAGTCTTTAAAGTTGACCCTGCCCGTAGAATCACATTGTTGGCATCACGTCCCACGTTCTGCGCCGGCTCGGCAGTTGTGGTGGGTAGCTTAGCAATGAGCTCCTCTAATTTTGATTGCACAAGATTAATCGTGACATTATTTTTCTTTAAGAGGTATTCAATGGGCGAATCCTCCATCTCCAAAAGGGCCTTTAAAAAATGCTCTGTTTCAATATTGGGATTTTTATTATTATAAGCCAACTGTTGCGCCTTTTGCACAACTTCGGATGCTTTGATCGTGAAATTATTTAAATTCATTTTAAGTATTTTAAGTATTTTAAGTAACTGTATTGGTAGTCTACAAATGCATCACCAAAGAAGTAATATGGCAATAATGACGTGGCACACCTCCCCTCGCTGACTGCTTAGCATGGATTAAGAAACAAAACTGCTATTTTATCAGCCTTGAGGATAAACTACCAAATATTCATACTGTAAAAGTATTTTCCAACGTTCTTGAATTTAAGAATCTATGGTGTTTTAGATGTTGTAACATAGATTTGCAACTCATTTTTACTAGCTACATGAAAGAACTTATTATTAGCATCCTATTTCTCCTGAGTCTGTTTAACGCACAAGCACAGGACAAACCCCAACGGTTCACGGGTATGTACGTTCAATGGGGCTACAACACAGAGTGGTACACCCGTAGCAATATCAATTTTAATATGGCCAATGGCGATCGTTTTAAGCTGCACAATGCAAAAGCACATGACTCCCCAGACCTTGATGCCATTGTGGAAGTACCTCTTCAGATCTCAATACCCCAGTATAACTATCGCTTTGGATTCTACTTAAACAAAACTAAAACACGGGCTATTGAACTCAACTTTGACCATATTAAATACGTGGTTACTGATGGCCAACAGGTTAAGGTATCTGGCACAATTGATGGCAAGCCAGTAAACGGTGATAGCATCCTTAACCCTGCTACTTTTTTACACCTTGAACATACAGACGGCGGCAACCTGCTCCACCTTAATTATGTTCAGCAACATAGCATCTTAAAAAATACCAGCAAAAGCAGAGACCTTGTAACCCTGCTTTGGAAGGCGGGTGCGGGCATCAATATTCCACGGACAGATTTTACTTATCGTGGAGATCGGTTGAATAACAAATTTCACATTGCAGGCTACAATGTTAGCGCCGAAGCCGGTGCACGCATTTACCCTTTTAAAAAAGTGTTTTTGGAATTTACTGGCAAAACTGGTTATGTGAAATACGTTAATGCCTTGGCCAATACCACGCAACAACCAGGCAATAGGGTGAAACACAGTTTTGGTTATGTAGAGGTCATGGGGCTTATAGGATTAGATATTAAGTTTTAAAAGCGTAGTATTTTTTCAAAAGCCCCGTTTAACTGCGGGGCATCGTATTTTTAGGACATGGCAAAAAGATTTGAACATAAACAGGAACGCTTAGCGCCTAAAACAATTTATTATCAACGCCTGGGGTACAGCATATTGCTTGCGGGAATAATTCTCACTATTAGCCTTACCGTTGGGGTATTGGGCTACAAATGGACAGTGCCTTCTTTCGATTGGTACGACAGTCTCTTAAACGCTTCCATGATTCTAAGTGGGATGGGGCCTGTGCTGGACGCAGGTACAGTACTCAGCAAATCGGCAAAACTATTTGCCTCTTTTTATGCACTGTTTAGTGGCATTACTTTTCTTTCAACATTTGGTGTATTGATAGCTCCCGTTGTACACCGCTTTTTACACCGGCTTCATTTGGATGAAAGCGAATGAAACCTATGAGTACAGACTTAAACGATAGTAACCTTATAAAACAAACGGCCCAGCTTTTGGGCTTCGATTTTTGCGGTATTGCCAAGGCACAATTTTTAGATGAAGATGCCCGCAGGCTGGAAAGCTGGTTGCAGCAAGGGATGCATGGCAAGATGCAGTACATGCAAAACTATTTTGAGTTAAGAACGGATCCGCAGAAATTAGTACCAGGAGCCCGGTCGGTGATAACGCTAATGCTCAATTATTTTCCTGAAAAGAACCAACCTACTGGAGTTCCTAAAATTTCTAAGTATGCCTATGGGCAGGATTATCATGAAGTAATTCGCAAAAAACTACGTGAATTTTACGACACTTTACAAACCTCACTCGGGCAGTTTAACGGCAGGGGCTTTGTAGATAGTGCGCCTGTGCTCGAGCGGGCCTGGGCCCGAAAGAGTGGCTTAGGTTGGATTGGAAAAAACGGAAATCTAATTAACAAAAAGAGTGGTTCCTTCTTTTTTATAGCAACGCTCATCACCGATCTTCCTCTCCGTGCAGATGATGCGTATGCGAAAGACTATTGTGGATCCTGCACAAGGTGTATAGACAGTTGTCCGACTGATGCCATCTTACCAGACAAGGTGGTAGACGGCAGCAAATGTATTTCTTACTTTACCATTGAGCTAAAAGATGCTTTAATTCCTGATAAGATGAAAGGCCAGTTTGATAACTGGGCCTTTGGCTGCGACGTGTGCCAGGATGTTTGTCCGTGGAACCGATTTTCAAGCCCACATAGCATCAAAGAGTTCATGCCCGTGAACGCAATTTTCGACTTTAGTGCAACGGATTGGGAAGACTTGACGGAAGAAAAGTTTAAGATCATCTTTAAGGACTCTCCCATTAAAAGAACAAAGTTTAACGGCATCAAAAGAAACCTTCAATTTTTAAAAAACAATGAACAGTAACATAAAAAAACTGGCAGCCGTGGCGGCAAAAAAGGAACGAACCATCATTGGTTTAATGAGCGGTACTTCTCTTGATGGACTTGATGTAGCGCTATGCCGGGTAGAAGGAAGTGGCTTCACAACAAAACTTAGCATACAGCATTTCAACACAGTTGCTTATGACGAAGATTTCAGACAGGAAGTGAAGTCTGTGTTTAGCCGAAAAACAGTGAACCTGCAAAAGCTTTGTTTGCTAAATGAATGGATTGCCGGGCAACATGCGGAGATCGTGAAAGTGTGCCTTAAGCAATGGAAAATTGATCCGGCCGATGTGGATCTGATTGCCAGTCACGGACAAACGATTTATCATGCTCCCCGGTCTTTTCATGGCATAGAAAAATTCGGTAATGGCACTTTGCAGATAGGTGACGGAGATCATCTTGCCATGGGCACAGGTATAATAACGATAAGTGATTTTAGACAAAAGCACCTGGCAGCGGGTGGGGAAGGTGCTCCCCTTGCGGCTTACGGAGACTATATTTTGTTTTCTGATAAGGAAACGAATGTGATTTTACTCAATATTGGCGGCATTGCTAATTTCACTTTTCTCCCGAAAGACGCAGCCTCGGGGGTCATGTTTAGCTCAGATGTTGGCCCGGGCAACACGTTGATGGATGGATTTATCCAGGAGCATTTTCCCGGCAAACACTATGATGAAGATGGTGCACTTGCGCTCCAGGGCACAGTGCACGAAGGGTTGCTCGAGGCCCTGTCACAGCACAAATTTTTATATGAACGCCTACCTAAGACAACCGGTCCCGAACTTTTTAATGCAAGTTATTTGACGGAGGCACTGCAAAGATTAGTTCAATCCAGGCCCTCAGACGCCGATATCATGGCTACGCTTAATCGTTTTTCAGCCCTGGTGATTGCCAAGGCGCTGAATGAGGTTATTAAAAATGAGCCTTGCAAAGTTTTCGTTAGCGGAGGCGGAATACACAATCCGCTCTTAATGGATTATTTAAAGTTTAAAGTGAAGAATGCAAGCTTTCATTCTACCTTGGAAAAAAATATAAACCCCGATGCAAAGGAGGCAGTATTATTTGCTGTGCTGGCCAATGAAGCCGTTGCAGGTAATTCATCATTCATCCCCGCCTCGTTAGAAAAATTTCCTGCAGTAAGTATGGGTAAAATTAGTTTTCCCTTTTAAGTTCAGTAGACTCGAGGTAGGATTTTAAATTATTTAGGGCCTTTTCGTACCCGGGCCCCGTTAGCTGGCTTACAAAAATGCCGCTAAATTTTTCCCAAGGGTACCATTTTAAACGGGTAACAGCTGACCATTCCACCTGCAGTTCGTTGCTGCCTTGCATTGGAAGTATGCTGATCGTATTTGTTACGGGATTTTCTCCGGGTTGAGATAAAGTCAACCAAATGGCCCCGGGCTTAACGTTAGTAATAACCAGTTGTGTTTCTTTGCCGGCTACATTCCAGACTGCCGAGGCATTTTCTCCAAACGCCGGGTAACTCAACAGTAGCTTACTGCTGTCTCTTATAAAAACAGGATGCCAGTTTTTCCATTGTTTCAAATCAAATAATGCGGCTTCAATTTTAGATTGTGCTGCATTTGTAACTATCGATTTGCTCGTTATAACTGTGGAAGGCATTATGAGAGATACCAGTGTGATCATTGCAAACAGTCCCGCTATTGCAATGAGAAAACCCTTTGCCAATTTCATATTCGATGTTTAATTATTCCCATTTAAAAACCCTAGAGGCAACAAAATATGCAACAAGGGTCCATAGCAGTAAAATGCCAATCTCATTGCGCACATCCCATAAATTATTGCCTTCAAAAGCTACACTCCTCATTGCTTCGTTTAAGTGAGTGAGAGGCATGGCCTTTGAGATAGGTTGCAGCCATTTTGGGAATGCATCTATGGAGAAAAATGTACCGCCCAGGAGAAATTGCGGCATAGTAATAAGGTTAGCAAACGGCGGTATGGAGCTGTCGCTGGTGGCAAGGCCACTTACAATAAAGCCAAACCCCATAAATAATAACAGACCAACAAAACTTAAGGCCAACATTTCTAAAAACGTTTGCACGCCATGAATAAGGGTGAAACCGAAAAAAAGATAACCGGCACCAATGATTACAATTGCCGTGATCATTTGAAATATTACCCTACTCAAACTCTCTCCTAAAATGATGAAAGTGCGACTTATAGGCGTGGCAAAAAACCGTTTGAGCACGAGCGTGTTTCTTAAATTGAAAAACATGAACGCCACACCGAAGACACCAGAACTTAGCAGCGAGAATCCTAACTGTCCGGGTAAGATAAAGTCAATTGTTTTGTATTGTCTTATTTCAAAGATGTCTTTTTTGTAATCAAATTTGAAATCAGAATAGGTAGCCCGATTGCTGTATTGGCGGGCACTCACTTCGTTTATTTTGCTTTCGATTAGTGCTTTTAATTGCGGCCATTTATCGTTGCTGGAATTGGTGCTAGTCATCTTTACACTGTAGGGTACCGTCCCTTCGGCATTCTTTGTAATTAGAAGCTTACCTGCGATCTTACCCTTTTGCACATCTAATTTTAACTGCTCGGCATCGTTGTATTTTAAAAACTTTATGGAGGGGCTTTGTTTTAAAGCTGAATAGAGCAGGTTGCTGGTGTCTGCTCCCTCATCTAACACTACCCTATAAGTTTGCTGGCCTCCACTGTTGCCTATAAAACCAAAAACCAGGATAAAAACAAAGGGGAATACAAAGCTAAAGACAATGGCCGAGGGGCTGCGCATAATTGATCTCAGGCTTGCCTTGGTGACAGACCACATGGCCCGCAATTGGCTATATTTCATAAATAAACAGTTAAAACTTGTTGGCAAAGCTATTTAAAAAGCAGGATAAAAACTTTGAAATACGGGACAAGTGTCGTATGTTTGAGGGACAAAAGTCGCAAGATGAAAAAAGAGATAAAGAATACCACCCACAGTACAAATAAGCCAAAGGGTAAAGTTAGCAAAGTAGAGGAACCGATGGCAGTTTATCATACCGTCAAAAAATTGCCCTCACTGAAGGATTTTACTTTTAACGAGTTTAAAAAAATATCAGATGTTGCTCCTTTTAACCAAAGTGAGTGGGCGGCCATGCTACATGTGAGTGAGCGCACGTTGCAGCGCTATGCAAAGAGCAACGGCTTATTTGCAGCCATGAATGCAGAAAGGGCATTACAAATTGCCAAGGTGCTGGAGCAAGGTAAAATTACTTTTGGATCCACTGATCGGTTCTACAGCTGGCTAAAAAGTAATCCAGACATGTTGGAAGGAGAATTGTCTTTTGATTCCTTAACCTCGGCACAGGGAATACAAATGATACTTACACAACTTGGCAGAATTCAACATGGAGTATTGGCATGATTGTATACAGATTAGCCCTTGAGCAATACATTGACGATCTCTCCGGCACAGGCGCCAAGCTATGGGGCGGGCGCTGGAACAGCGCTGGGATACCGGTGTTGTACGCAACCGAAAACATATCTCTTGCATTGTTAGAAATATTGGTAAGGGCAGACAGGACCCTGCTGCCACCGGACTATATGCTGCTGAAACTGGAAATACCTGACCAACTCAGCATAACCACCATCTACAAAAACAAATTGAAAAAGAATTGGATAGACGATTTGGATTATACTCAATTCATAGGTTCTTCTTTTGTTAAGACTGGTGCGGACCTGGCATTAAAAGTGCCATCTGCAATTGTTGGGGAAGAAAATAATTTTGTTTTTAATACCAGCCATGCAGACTTTAAAAAAGTAAAAATTAAAGGCATTAGCAAGTTTCAGCTGGATAAAAGATTCTTTTTAATCAATGAATAAAGTTTATCTCTTGCTTGGAAGCAATATCGGAGATTGCGAAAAAATACTGTCTAATGCCCGGCAAAAGATTTCCAAAAACATCGGGAGGGTAACCAGAGAAAGTCAGTTATACAAAACTGCAGCATGGGGCAACGGCAACCAACCAGACTTTATAAACCAGGTAATTGTTGTAGAAACAACTATTTCTGCTCACAGTTGTATGAATACTATTTTAAGTATTGAACATACTATGGGCCGGGTTCGCACTACAAAAAATGCGCCCCGGATTATAGACATTGACATTTTATATTTCAACAAAGAGATTATTAACCTGCCACACCTGGTAGTGCCCCACCCTGCTATTCAATTGCGCAGATTTGTGTTGGTACCTCTTAATGAACTTTCACCCAACTTCATGCATCCTGTTTTTAACCAGAATAATCACGCTCTTTTAAAAAATTGTACAGATGAACTTAATGTGAAAAAGATTTGACAACTCCTCCGGGGTTTACGATTATTTTGCATCCCGGATGAAATATAATTTTGTAACTATCGAAGGAAACATTGGTGCTGGTAAAACCACTCTCGCCCACCTGCTGAGTAAACATTATAACGCAAGGATCATTTTAGAAGAATTTGCTGAAAATCCTTTTCTGCCGAAATTTTATGAAAGTCCGGAGCAGTATGCATTTCCGCTGGAGTTATTTTTCATGGCAGAGCGCTATAAGCAGCTAAAGGACCTTTTGCAAACAAAAGATATGTTTCAGCAAATTACCGTGTCGGACTATCTATTTACAAAGTGCTTGTTGTTTGCTAAAGTAAACCTGCCAGACGAGGAGTTCCGTTTGTACCAGAAATTATTTGATATCATCAACCCACAAATTATTCAACCAGACATTCTTATTTATCTCCATACGCCGGTGATCAGGCTGCAGGAAAACATCAAGAAAAGAAACAGGCAGTATGAACAAGGTATTGCAAGCGACTATTTGTTTAGCCTGCAAGAGACTTACACGCAGTACATCAAACAACATAATATCAAAACTTTATTTGTAGATGCCAGTAATGCCGATTTCCTTGGGAACGATGCACACCTTAAGGTAATTACCGACGCACTTAACAAAGAATACGAAAATGGCCAGCACTACCTTGTGCTCCCATAAGTGAGTATTTTATTCTTAAACAATTTTATCATTGGCCAATAGTTTCCCCCGCAATAATCCTTACGCCCCACTCGGCCTACCTGAGTTTAAATTCTTTATTGCGGGACGATTCATCTTTATCATGGGTCTTCGTATGACTAGTACTGTTATTGGCTGGTGGATCTACCTGCTCACTAAGGATCCGCTAGCCCTTGGCATGGTCGGTCTCTCTCAGGTTATTCCGGCTTTATCGCTCGCCCTTTATGCTGGGCATTACATAGATATTACTGAAAAAAGAAGACTTCTTTTGAAGTGTATCATTTTATACATGGCCTGCGTAAGCCTGCTGATCTATCTTTCCTCGAACCATGCGTCGGGCATATTCTCTCCCAAAACACTGGCGGCGTGCATTTGCGGTGTCATAGCTGCCACCGGGGCAGTGAGAGCTTTTAGTGGTCCTACGTTCTCTGCAATGATTGCCCAGATTGTTCCAGCAAATCTTTTGCCTGCTGCTGCCTCTATAAGCTCTGCAACCTGGCTTATAGGTTCTATCACCGGCCACGCAGCCGGAGGTTTTATGATTGCCTACCTCGGTATCAATTATACTTTTTGCTGCATTCTTATCTTCATCCTTACTGGTTTTATGCTTCTAAGAAATTTATCAGTAAAGCGTATTTTGAACAAGGCCAGCAGCGATACCTGGAAGAGTGTGAAGGAAGGAATCAACTATGTTTTTAAAACGAAAGAAATTCTCGGGGCTATGACGCTTGATCTTTTTGCTGTGCTGTTTGGCGGGGCTGTAGCATTGGTTCCTGTATTTGCCAAAGACATTCTTCACATTGGCCCGGTGGGATTCGGTTGGCTAAACGCAGCCTCCGACATTGGCTCTATTATAACCGTAACAATCCTTACCATAAGGCCACTGCAAAAAAATCAGGGCAGAATATTGTTTTACGCTGTTGGAGGTTTTGGACTTTGCATTTTGCTGTTCGCAGCTTCTACCGTTTTTTGGCTCTCCTTTTTTGCACTACTACTGAGTGGCTGTATGGATGGTGTGAGTGTAATAATTCGAAGTACTATTCTTCAGCTGAAAACTCCTGGAGAATTAAGGGGACGAGTGATGAGTGTGAACAGTATGTTCATCAATTCTAGTAACGAATTGGGTCAATTTGAAAGTGGCGTAATGGCGAAGCTTATGGGCGTAGTGCCTTCTGTGATCTTTGGTGGAACCATGACCATTGCCATTGCTGTAGCAACCTGGTTCAAAGCTCCTACCCTTAGAAAAATGGAATACTAAGCGATCTTTTCGCCGCAAATCCTGAACCTTGCAGCTGCCACTGCGTTAAAGAGGCCGCAGTGCGTAAGGCAACTGGCCTAATTATTTTATTTAACTTGACACAAAAACAGATTATGCAGAGAAGATCCTTTCTAAAAAATACCGCTATAACGCTCACTGCGCTGGCCCTTTTTAACCAGCAAACCTTGGCAAGTCTGCTAGCTGAGCCTGCATGGAAAATAAAAATGCTCACAGACGAGATAGGTATGTTTACCGAAAAAGGTGGCACAATACTTTTTATGATCACCAAAAAGGGTGTAGTAGTTGTAGACTCTCAGTTCCCGGACAGTGTGCAACATTTGATTGAAGAGGTGAAGAAAAAAACCAACAAGCCATTCCGATTATTGATTAATACTCACCACCACGGGGATCACACAGGTGGCAACATTGCCTTTAAAGGTATGGTGGAACATGTGGTGGCTCATGCTAACAGTAAAATAAATCAAGAGGCTGCAGCTGTAAAACAAAAGACCGAAGCCAAACAACTTTATCCTAACGAAACCTTTACTGACACGTGGACCAGAAAAATAGGGAAAGAAAAAATCCGCCTGCATTATTTTGGAGCAGGGCATACTAATGGAGATTGTTTTGTACACTTTCAGCACAGCAACATCGTGCATACCGGCGACCTTGTTTTCAACCGTCGTCATCCTTTTATAGACAAAACCGCAGGAGCAGATATTGCAAACTGGGTAAAAGTGTTAGATGCTGCTACGCAAAAATTTGATAATAAAACCATCTACATCAGCGGGCATGCAGGCACTGGTTATGAAACGATTCTTAAAAAAGACGAGATACTGTTGTTCAGAGATTACCTTGGCAATTTGTTGACCTTTACAGATTCTGCATTAAAGGCAGGCAAAACAAAAGAGGAAATATTAAAGGCTACTGAAATACCTGGCTCGCCTGAATGGAAAGGTGATGGCATTCAACGGCCACTTACAGCAGCTATTGAAGAGCTAACTAAAAAGTAGCGGTAAAGATGTTTAACATGTGGAAGTAGCAGAACAAGACAATTATCAAAATAATGCCCACTGAAGTTTATCTCAGCAGCGTAAAAAAAACATTCTTAAGTTATAAGTCTCTTGGTGAGAAAGCAATGGCACAGCTTGAAGCTCCAGCATTGTTCATAGTCACCGAGGAAGGCAGCAACAGTATCGCCATGATTGTGCAACACCTCGCTGGCAATATGATCAGCCGCTGGACAAATTTTCTCGTTGCAGACGGTGAAAAAGTTTGGAGAAACAGGGATGCTGAATTTGAAGTTGTGCTGACAGATCACCAAGCTGTCATGCAAAAATGGGGAGAAGGATGGGCCTGCCTGATTAACACCCTCGATACGTTAAAGCCAGTGCAGCTTGAACAAACCGTGTTTATTAGAAGTGAGCCGCACACTGTATTGGAAGCCATCAACAGGCAATTGTCTCACTACCCATATCATATCGGACAAATAGTATATGCAGCCAAAATATTGAAAGGAAAAAATTTTCAAACGCTTTCTATTGCACCAAACCAGTCTGCAACATTTAATACTCAAAAATTCGGGCAACAGAAATGACTATTTAGGATCCATCAATTTCTCGATAACAAAATAGACTGCGGGGCAGAAAGTGGCGTTTTTTAAAGTGATAGCTTGCTTCTTGAGCAGCACATCTTCGTCTGTGTAGGGAAAGCGACTGCAATCAGACGGCCGCACATCGTATATGCTGCACATGTTATCTGCCCCCAGAAATGTGCAGGGCTTGCTCTGCAATACAAAATCGCCCTCTTCATCCACCTTCAAATAATTTTCTGTAAACTCGCCCTCTTTTTGTTTAAGGTAGCGTGATATTCTTTTGATGTCCGTGGTTTTAAACCGGGGAGAATAATTTTTACAACAGGCTGCACAATCCAGGCAATTAATATTACTAAAAGCAGCATCATGTAGATCTGGCAGTTGTTTGAGTACCGTGTTTTTGTCGGCTCTATGCAGATAATTTTTATACAGCTTGATCCGGTCACCAGATTTCTTCTGCCAATTCTTCAATATCGGATCGCTCATGCTACAAAGATAAATGCAAATGCCTGAGGCGGCGCATTATGGTTTTGTCGGCGCAGGGTTTTAGTGCCGAAGTAAATATGTTGAGAAGGGAACAAAGACCTTCTGAATTTGTTATTTCCATCATGCGTAACGTTTGAACTCTCGATTAGTGAAATATCGACTTAAATGTTACCCAGAAATGTAAGGTTCTTATCGTAAATTTGCCGCAATTTTCAGGCAATAAAACAATGCACACCAATCTCCGTCAAGAAACGATACCAAAAATAGTTTTAATATGAATCTTTTCGAGCAACAACAACACGAATTTATCCGCCGCCACATCGGTCCTGGCGAAGCAGAAACAAAACAGATGCTGGCAAAGGTGGGAGTAAGTTCAATGGACGAGTTGATAGATAAAACGCTTCCTGCCGCCATCAGATTAAAACAAGATCTACAAACAGGTGAACCAGTAAGTGAATTTCAATACCTGTCTGACCTTAAAAAAACTGCCTCCCGCAATAAGCTTTTCAAAACGTACATTGGCAAAGGCTATTACAATACTATCGTACCAAGCGTAATCTTAAGAAACGTTTTTGAAAACCCGGGATGGTATACGCAATACACGCCGTACCAGGCCGAGATTGCGCAGGGTCGATTGGAAAGCCTCCTCAATTTTCAAACCATGGTGAGTGACCTCACCGGGCTTCCAATTGCCAATGCAAGTTTGCTAGACGAAGGGACAGCCGCCGCAGAAGCCATGGCGATGCTCTTTAATAATAAGAATAAAAATCACGATCACATTACTGCACCAAAGTTTTTTGTGGACGATGCTATTTTTGAACAAACCAAACATGTGTTGATAACAAGGGCACTTCCAATAGGGGTAGAACTTGTTTTTGGAGATTATAAAACGGCAGCGTTAGATGAACAATTCTTTGGCAGCATCGTACAATACCCAAACAGCAACGGACAAATTGAAGACTACAGAAAATTCATTGACCATGCACATAACGTGCACTGCTCAGTGGTAATGGCAACAGATTTGCTAGCCCTTACTTTGCTCACACCTCCCGGCGAACTTGGCGCCGACGTGGCTATTGGCAACACACAGCGCCTTGGCGTACCCCTCGGATTTGGTGGGCCGCATGCAGCTTTTTTTGCCACCAAAGATGAGTTTAAGCGAAACATTCCCGGACGTATCATTGGCGTGAGCCAGGATGCGCAGGGTAAACGCTGTTTAAGAATGGCTTTACAAACAAGGGAACAACATATTCGCAGAGAAAAAGCTACCAGTAATATTTGTACAGCGCAAGCATTGCTTGCTAATATGTGTGCTATGTATGCCGTATATCACGGCGCAGAGGGTCTTAAGAATATCGCCAAACGCATCAGTCTTCTTGCCCAAACCCTGAGCAATGAGCTAACGGAATTAGGTTTTAAAACAGAAAACAACGCCTATTTCGACACCATTAAAGTAACCGTAGAAGATGTGGCAGCACTCCGGGAATTTGCTGAAAAAAACGAGATTAATTTTGCCTACTACCCCACTGCCGTTAGTATTTCTTTAGATGAAACAACTTCACAAAAAAACATCCTGAACATCCTGCATGTATTTGCGGCTACCCGTAACAGTGATACTTCTTTGGCAGGCTTTGATGCAGATTCACTGTTGACTAATATCCCTACGGCACTCACCCGCACGTCATCTTTTTTAACACACCCGGTATTTAATACCCACCGCAGTGAGAGTCAGATGATGCGTTATATCAAGAGTCTTGAGAACAAAGATTTAAGCTTAAATACGTCGATGATTTCGTTGGGCAGCTGTACTATGAAGCTAAATGCGGCCACCCAACTTATTCCTGTGAGCTGGCCCGAGTTTAACAGCGTACATCCTTTTGCACCGGCAAGCCAATGGCTGGGCTACCAGCAAATTATTTCGGAGCTGGAAACCTGGCTAAGCAACATTACCGGTTTTACAGCCACATCATTACAACCTAACAGTGGTGCACAGGGAGAATACGCAGGTTTGTTAACGATCCGTGCCTATCATGCTGATAGAAATGAAGCTCACCGCAATATTATTTTAATTCCGATAAGTGCACACGGCACTAACCCTGCAAGTGCAGTAATGGCGGGCTTTAAAGTGGTAGTAACAAAGTGCGACGAAGCTGGCAACATCGATGTGGAAGACTTAAGAGCCAACACAGAAAAGCATAAAGACAATCTTGCGGGACTGATGGTAACCTACCCAAGTACACATGGTGTTTTTGAGGAAAGCATCATTGATATATGCCAAATGATACATGACAATGGTGGTCTTGTGTACATGGATGGAGCCAACATGAATGCGCAGGTTGGACTAACGAGTCCTGGTAACATTGGTGCCGATGTTTGTCATCTTAATTTGCACAAGACTTTTGCCATACCGCACGGCGGAGGTGGCCCTGGCATGGGCCCTATTTGTGTAAACGAAAAACTAGCCCCGTATCTACCAGGGCATGGTACTCTTAAAAACCGGGAGAAAGCTATACATGCTGTGAGCGCAGCTCCCTATGGTAGCGCAAGTATTTTATTGATAAGCTATGCCTACATAAAAATGTTGGGCGCCAAAGGTTTAAAGGCCAGCACGGAATACGCCATTTTAAATGCGAATTACATGAAGGCACGTTTGCAAGATGACTACTCTATTTTATATACCGGTAAGAACGGAACCTGCGCCCACGAATTTATAGTAGACCTAAGGCCATTTAAACAAAGTGCTGGCATTGAAGCCGAAGATGTAGCCAAGCGCCTGATGGATTATAATTTTCATGCGCCCACATTGAGTTTCCCGGTGGCAGGTACTATTATGATAGAGCCTACAGAGAGCGAGGACCTTGCAGAACTTGATCGTTTTTGCGATGCAATGTTAAACATCAGGCAGGAAATAAGAGATATTGAAGATGGAAAATCTGACAAAGCCCACAACGTTTTAAAATATGCTCCCCATACGCAAATGGTGGTTATGCAGGATGACTGGAATCGTTCTTACAGCAGGCAGTCTGCTGCCTACCCATTAGAATATGTGCAGGCTAATAAATTCTGGCCTTCGGTAAGTAGAGTTAACAACACCTACGGCGATAGGAACCTGATTTGCACCTGCGAACCGGTAAGTGCCTACCTTGAGGAAGAAGTGCAGGCATAAAGAGAATGTCTTATACATATGGCGTCCTCGTTATGAGGGCGCTTTTTGTTGCAGGATGGTTATTGGTGTACGATCATCGACCCTAGAAACTTTATAAACACGATTTTTTTGGCACCCGATTTTTGAGTTAGGTTTAGGTCTAAACAATTCGATTAGCTATGTTCAAGCATTACAAAAAATTAGTTTGCGGCACACTCCTGGTTGCCTCCTATCACCCGCCCTTGCACAGGATAGTGTGCGGAAATATATAGATCCTGCCAACATGGATTTAACAGTTAAACCCGGCGACGATTTTTGTACCTACGCAAGTGGTAACTGGCTCAAAAAGAATCCCGTGCCTGCTAAGGAAACCAGGTGGGGTAGTTTTAACCAACTGAGAGACTTTAATATCAACGCTGTTAGAAATGCTTTAGAAAAGGCTGTTGCAGATAAAACGGCCGGAAAAACTTCTCTCACAAAATGTGTCGCCGATTTTTATGCTGCAGGCATGGATAGTATTTCAATTGAGAGAAGAGGGTTCACTCCTATCAAGCCGGAGCTGGATAAGATTCTTATTATTAATTCAAAACCAGCATTGCTAAAGGCCATGGCACGCATACGGGTGAGTGGTGCCGGTGCGCCGCTGTATGGATTCTGCGTTGGCCAGGACAGAAAAAATGTAGAGGTAATAATTCCCCAACTCAGCCAGGGCGGCACAACCTTGCCCGATAGAGATTACTACCTTAAAAATGACGGACGTAATGGCGAGATTCAAAGCGCTTATAAAAAATACATTGCTAAATTATTTTCGTTGACAGGCACCTCTAAGGCTAAAGCTGCATCCAATGCAGAAACCATCTTTGCGCTTGAAAAGAAATTGGCAGCAGCCCAAATTAGCCGGGTGGAAATGCGGGATCCCTATAAAACATACAATAAGTTTCACGTAGATGCGCTCAGCAAAATTACTCCTGGCATCGATTGGCGCTCAACATTGGCAGCGCTAAAATTGGACAAACAGGATAGCGTGCTGGTAAATAATCCTACTTTTTTTACCACGGTGGCAAGTCTTTTAAAATCGGTGCCGCTGCAAGACTGGAAAACTTACTTACAATGGAATATACTAAAGTCATCAGCACCCTATTTAAGCAAAGATTTTGTTGATGCGAGCTATGCTTTTAACCAGGTACTTACCGGGCAACGGGTACAAACTCCCCGCTGGCAAAGGATGTCGTCGCTTACCGATGGATCCATTGGCGAACTATTGGGACAGCTTTACGTAAAAGAATATTTTAAGCCGAAGGCTAAAGCACGCATGGCCGAGTTGGTGAGCAATTTGCGCAAAGCCTTCGCCATTCGCATTTATAACCTGGACTGGATGAGCCCCGCCAACAAACAAAAAGCTTTGGCTAAACTGGCCGCCTTCCGCCCAAAAATTGGATACCCCGATAACTGGCGTAATTATGAGGGCCTTAAAATAAACCCTAACAGCTATTTAGAAAATGTAGTGAATGTTGGCGCATGGAACTACAATTACATGGTAAACCAATTAGGCAAACCGGTGGACCGTGAGCGCTGGGGTATGACCGCTCCAACAGTAAACGCCTATTACAATGCCACGTTGAATGAAATAGTTTTTCCTGCCGGAATTTTACAGTTTCCCTTCTTTGATGCCAAGGCAGACGATGCATTGAATTACGGTGGCATCGGGGCTGTAATTGGTCATGAAATGAGCCACGGCTTTGACGATAATGGCAGCAAATATGATGCAGACGGCACGCTTAGAAACTGGTGGACAGAAGAAGAATCTTATTAGTAACGCTTATACTGGTTGATCTGAAGGCGGTTCGGCAGAAGATGCGCCCATGTCTTTTTTCATTTTTTTAATCTTTACAGATTCCAAAACATTGAGATCGGCTTTCTTGCTTTCTTTTTTTGTTGCCTTTTGTTTTTCCTTTTTGGTCTTAACTTTTTCCGGGATTGTCTTAATGAGTACTTCAGAAATATCTTCGCCCAGCATTCGACTGGCTTCCTTCAATTTTTTGGTAAACTTTTTATCGTCCGTTCCTATTCTTAGTTCCGCCAGTGCGCCTACCAATTTGTGATATACCAATTGCGTGGTTGCTTGCTTTATAACTTTCTTCTTACTCATAATCAGGGTTGTTGTTTGCAGCAAAGATAAACGGGAGAGATTACGTTCTTCATTAAATTTTAATAAGCATGGCTGGCGCCAATCTTTTAAAAAATTGAAAGGGCAAAGAAGTTTGATCTTCTTTGCCCTTTGTAAATGTATAAAATAGCTCTTGTTGATAATCAGCCCACCATCATCTATTGCCCAAGTCCACCACCAGACTGTGTTCTTTTGCTTTCTTCCTCCAATGCATTTTTACGCTGACGGGCAGCTTTTACCTGGGTGTTTCCAAAACGATAGCTGAAGTTCATGCGAAACTGCTGACTTTCCCAGTTACCGCTGGCCCGCATAAACTGACCTGCAAAATTGCTGGTACCACTCCACCTCATCGTTCTAAACACATCCGTAAGGGTTGCTTTCAGCGTGCCTTTACCTTTTAAAATTACTTTTTGTGCACCCAAGTCTAAACCGCCTATAGCCTTGCTTTCAAATGTACCTTGCCAAATGGAGGGTGAGGTATAAAAACCACTCAATTCTGCCGTCCAGGTCTTACTAATCTTAACGCTGTTCTGCATGTATAAGTTATAACTAAATACATCCAGGTTCACCTTACGTCCTTCACCAAAATCCGCTTTAAAGGCAGAATAGCTGCTATTTACATTTATGAACGAGCTAAACTTTTTATATGTAAAAGGATAGCTAACGTTTAAACTTAAAACATCCTGCGTGGCCAGGTTTTGTTTGGAAATAAAACTTTTTGATGTTTCCGCCGTATCAATTAGCTGGGAAAAAATATCACTCACATGGCTGTAATTTAAGCGTGTGTTGAGTTTGTATTTGTAGCTATGTGTAATACCAAAACTGTTGGTGTACTGTGGTCTTAAATTGGTGTTGCCTTTTTGAAAGGTATACTCATCCAACTTAAACTCAAATGGATTCAGGTCCTGGTATGCGGGTCTGTCTATACGGCGACTGTAACTAAAACCAACCTGGTTCATTGGATTTTTGTTGAAGGTGATGGCGATGCTCGGAAACAAATCTGTGTAATTTCTTTTGAAGGTAGAATCGTAACCAGCATACCCGCCACCGGTCCACTTTTGGCCGGTGGATGTGCCTGTAATGTTGGTATTCTCTGCACGCAGTCCCACCTGTAGGGCGTAACCTTTAAATGGCTTGTTGTAGTTGAGGTAAAGCGCATTGATATTCTCTTCGTAGTCAAAACGGTTGCTGCGCAGCGTATCTAACACCTTGCCATTGCTGTATACATTGAATCGTCTGAAATCATTGTCAGTGTTTACAAATGAAATTTTGCCCCCGATGCCAAGCCTGCCCTTTTTATAATTTTGTTCGTAGTCTGTTTTGAAAGAATAAAGATTAATGTTAGATGGTGCGAGCATATTATAGACAACACGGCTTATTTCATTTTGGCCAGAAGCATCATAGTAAATATTTGGTTGCATCTGGTTATTGTCCAGGTTGTATCTGGCAAAGTCGGCATCAAGGTTAAGTTCACGCCCGGTAGTATCTACGTACCGGTAATTTCCGTTTAGATTAATATTGTCCCTGCTGGATGTGCTGGTATTATCTGCATGCAGATTTTTTACAAGCGTGTTGGTGGGTATATATGATATTGGCGTTTTACTTTGACTCTCCATTTCATTGTCGCTCACAGAACCTGTTGCAATGAACCCTATAGTACTTTTTTTATTGATCGTATAATCCAGGCCTGCTTTGTAATTATGGTTACTGCCCCAGTTAACCATCACATTTTTTTGATCAAAAAGCGTATCTGCCACTGTGCGATAAAATTGCATGTTGCTGAGGTTCTTGCTATGGTTGTAATTGTAACTACCAAAAATATTGGTACGCTTGTTACGATTATTGAGTGATAGTCCGCCATTGTATTTTGGGTAAGTTCCTATAGCCCAACCTGCATTTACAGAACCATTTGTGCCATAAGATTTGTTTTTCTTAAGGCGGATATTAATAATGCCGGCATTACCTGCAGCTTCATATTTTGCCGAAGGATTTGTAATTATTTCAATGGCTTCCACATTGCTTGACTGCATGGATTTTAAAAAATCTGCAAGGTCTTTACCTGCAAGTGGCGTAGGCCTGCCATCTATGTAAACCTGCACGCCGGTTTTACCGCTAAGGCTCAGGTTGTCGTCTTTGTCTACCATTACCCCCGGAGATTTCCTTAGCAACTCCAAAGCATCTGTGCCGGTAGCGTTGATAGTACCTTCCACATTGAGGATCGTTTTATCTGCCTTTATTTCTACCATGGGCTTTTTTGCGGTCACTACTACCTCCCCAAGGTTACCGGCATTTTTACCAAGTACAACATCTGCCACAGCTACGTCTACTCCGGCTACATTTACAGCATCGCTATAACTTGTTTTATGACCAACATATGTAGACTTTACAATGAAACTTCCTGCGGGGATGGCTTCAAAAATATATTGTCCATCTGCTTTGGTGGCAGTGTACTTTACAGCGACAGAGTCTTTGGCTCGTAGCAGCGTAACCGTGCTGCCGCTGACTGGCTTGCCGGCTTCATCCTTTACGATCCCGGAAATTTTTTGTGCCATAATGTTTAGAGAAAACATACATAGGCAGGTAATGAGTAAATACTTTTTCATATCTGGTGTTTAATACAAGTTTATGATGTTAGTTATGGGCCTTGACTTAACCTTTTTTCAACGCAATCAACTTTTTGCGCCGTAAAAGGTGACAACCAAATTGCTGTTGCGATGATCAGCTATTGCTTAGCCGTCGCAAACTTAGTCTCCTTATACTTATCCGGTAAGAGCTATGTAGTTCAATGGATAAAAAAAAGGACAAATGGCGACGGTATTTGTTCAATTCCCGCTTAGGATGTGGAAAGAAGAAATAGACCCATTCCCAGTAAAGGTTATGAGAGCAAAGTGTGCAGGCATTTTTCCGACTGATCCAGGTAGCCAGTAGGCTCGTCCCTGTCAACCCGTCCTGTATTCTTTACTAAGTTTGTAAAGCACAGAGGCATTGCTATGAATGAAGTTAAACTGATCAATTACGGACTTAGTGTCCACCAATTCTTTTTTAAGGGCTGTCTCAAGATTGCCTGCAGCTATTTCTTCTTTCCTTGCGTGCAGTAATGCATTGGCCATTTCGTTAATCGGCTTTAAACAGGTGCTATCCGTTTTTACAACATTTTCTGAGGACTGCGAAAACTGGTGAACAGCGTTAGTGAAGTATAAATGGGTATTGTTGATCACCGGTAGCAGCTTACTAGATCGAAAAGGATTTTTTTCGGTTTGCAACAGGTACGACAATGAAGACATATGAGACACAAGACTGTGATTGATAGACACGAAGCGGTGAATATTTTTGATACCCTGTTGATGGCGCCTGGGCTCAGACAACATCCTTGTAAAGGCATCCGATAGATTAGCAAGTGCAATGAGCACTTCCCGCCTTAACAGCTTTAATCCTGCCATATCTACAGTCGTGTTTGCTGCAAAATAGTTTGCCAGGCTGTCGTAATACCGCTCATTTGCCTCAAGCATCTTTATCATGTAAGAACTGATCGTACTTCTTTCCCACGCCGGTATGAGAAACAAACTAGCAAAAAAAGAAATCAACGAGCCGATGGCAGTATCTATCAGCCTCTCCAGCATAATACCCTTGATATTTCCCGGGTAGAGGTAGTGAAAAAAGATAATGATGTAGGTCGTCATGAGCAGCACGTTTAAAAAATAATTCGTGCGCAAAAACATAAAGCTGCCTGTCATAAAGATGATCATGATAACCAGCAAGGCCGTACCATTCTTTACAAGTAGAAGCACCAGCAGGCCAATGATGATACCACCTGCAGTGCCAATGAGCCTATCTGTATTGCGCTGCTTGGTCAGAGAATAGGCTGGCTTTAAAATCACCACGATGGTAAGCAGAATCCAATAGCCGTGGTCTGCCTTAAACAACAACGACACAATGTAGCCTACCAGGAGTGCAAGACATACCCTTATCGAATGCCGGAAAATATTAGACTCGAAATGTAGATTATTAAAGAATAAAGAAGGTCGTATATCCCGTTCGGGTATCATCTCCTTCAATTTCTTAGCCGTACCATCCAGTTTTTTAAAACTAACCTCATAGGTTGTGTAAAGGTGCAACTGATTTATTTTTTCGGCAATGTCTTCAAGGTTGCTTTGAATGCGGCCCAGGCTTACAAAGTGTTCGAGGTTGTCGTCATCCATATAATCTTGCCGGAGCAGTTCAAACAATTGCCTCGCACTGGTCACCTGTTTGCCGGTGTTTTCGTTGGGTGCAGAAGACACGCCACTTTTAAGAGCAATGCTTATCTCTCCCAACTCTGCCGAGAGCCCATAAATAATACTCCGGTACGATTGTAGAATGCCCGTGTTGTCAAAATATTCATGCAAAAGTGGGTATTGCTGGTAAGTTGTCATAACAGACTCATACAGCTCTGCAACTTCCAGGTAAGTTTTTACCAACACCCTTCCTATATGTTTTGATTGTTTGAGAATGTTGCGGGTGTTGAAAAGCAATTCACTCAACATTTGCTGTTGGCTTTCTATGCTAATTTGTTGCTTCAGCAGCTCTCCATTTATTTTTTCATATGCTGGCTCCACAGCATACAAGTCGCCCCTTAATTTTAAGTACGAGGCCACTTCAAAAATATAATCAGCCAGTACCTGTTGTATAAACTTGTAGGGTCTAAGCCGGTACAGCAACAGGCTATACAGCATGTACCAAATTCCGCCGAACAAAATATAGCCAGCATTTGCCCAAATTTCTGGCCCGCTCTTGGGCGTTTGCAAACTCAACACCATTACCAGCATGGCTGCTATGCCAACTGCTGATGCACGATTGCCATACACCGTAAGCATAGAAAAAAAGAAGCCTGCAGCAGTTATGAGCAAGCCTAAAACAATTATACTCTCTGTAGCATAATTTACCAATACGGAAATGGCAGCTACAATCAGGCAGCATGCCAGCATGCCATTTAGTCGATGCTTTGCAGCCCCTGGTGTATCAGCAACACTCACACACAATGCCCCCAACGAAACCACGAAACCAATGGGCAGCATGTTGAAATAATTCATAAAAAAAGAAGGTAGCAGAATGCCTGCAGTAATGCGAACGCCTTCGTTTACATACCGACCGTTTATGAAATTGATATATGTTTTGGAATAGTTCATTGGTACCACCTGCCGCATTAGTGCCTGCAGTAATTATACGATGTAAAAATACAAGGCCTCAACCAATGGGTGATAAGTATTTGCATTTGAGCTACATTCATACGGCAGAAGGATTATCTTATCTTATCGATTGCCGGAACCATAAAAATATTATGTAATTTATTTCGTTAGAGGACCATCTATCCTCGTTATAATTTTTGTATGAAAATATTTTCACTCAGCCTGGCATCTTGCATTATTGTACTGATCGCCTGCACCCTTAATGCCAGTGGCCAAACCGCCTTATCGCTTTTATCTGGAGAAAAACCACTACCCGGGGCACTAAGATCGTACCTGACAAAGGGTTCGGTGTACTCTTTAGACGAGCAAGCTGTAGAAGGTCTCTTGCAAACAAGGCCTACTGAAATCTCACTAAGCTTTCATTTTAAAAATAAGGATTGGGTGTTGGATCTGAAGCAAAGTAATATTTTGTCAAAAGGTTTTTTTGTGAGCACATCCAACGGTGGTCAGTTTAACTACGATGATAAAACCATCCTGCATTACAAGGGAAAAATCAGAGGAAGTGCTCGTTCTGTGGCGGCTATCAGCATTATGGAAAATGAACTGATAGCAGTGCTGGCCGATGAAACCGGCAATATCAATATTGGCGCCCTCAACAGCCCGGAGGCAAGGGCTTTAGAGCAGCATATTATTTTTAGGGAAGATGATATTAAAACGATTCAGCCATTTGCTTGTGGTGCAGAGAGTTTACCTCAGGCTCCCAACCCTTTACCCCAATTCGAAGTCCCCTTGTCTACAGAAGACGTAGTAAATGCCGAACCGCTGGATATTTATTTTGAAGCTGACTATACTTGCTACCAAGGTAATGGATCTAATGTAACAGCCACCGCAAATTGGGTAACCGCCCTTTTTAACGTGGTAAATACTTTGTATGACAACGACAGCGTGTACACCCGGATCAGTGGGATTAAGGTTTGGTCAAGTGTAGACCCATACAGTGCTCTCACATCTTCAGCCAATGTGTTATATGCATTCGCTTCTAACATGGCCGGAGGTTTCCCCGGCGACCTTGCACATATTCTTTCCCGGAGAAGCCTGGGTGGTGGCATTGCATATTTAAATGTTTTATGCAGCAATGCCTATTTCCGCACTGCGGTGAGTGGCAATCTCACCACTTCCTCTAATGCCTACCCTACCTATTCCTGGAATACGATGGTGATCACCCATGAAATAGGTCACAACATTGTTTCTAATCACACACAATGGTGTGGGTGGCCCGGCGGAGCTATAGATAATTGTGCCGCAACAGAAACCGGTTGCCCCCGCGGCCCTGCCCCTGTGAATGGTGGAACCATTATGAGCTACTGCCATCTTACAAGTTATGGTATCAACCTGGCCAATGGCTTTGGCCCCTTGCCGGGCGCTGTTGTTAGAAACGCAGTGAGGTCCAGCACATGCATCTATCCTAAAATTTCTTTTAGTACCAACTCGCAGATTATTACAGAAGAATCAGCAGACACAGATAACGGCTGCCTCGATTATAAAATCATCAACCTAAAAATAGCTGTCAACTACACACCCACGCAGCCTGCTATGATTTCGATGACTGCAACAAATGTGGCTTCTCCAGGGTTGCAAATTGGCCCCGATAAAGATGTGGACATATCCACCCTTAATTTTACTCTCACAGATACCACTGCACAAACTATTCAACTTAAAGTTTATGACGACGCTATTATAGAATCTAAAGAAACTTTAAGGCTAGACTACATTATTGCGGCAAACGGGACCAATGCCGTTAAAAATGGTGCTTATGAGTTAGACATTCTAAGCCTCGATCACAGGCCTGATTCTGCTCCCAACCAATTACTTTATTTTGAGCCATTCGATAGCATTGTTTTCGGCCTTGGGCCGTGGACTCAAACCATTTTGCATGGAGCTTCGTCGCCCAACCGATGGCTAATTGGCAACAGCGGCGATGCCCAATTTTTAAACAAGGCTGCATTCGTTTCCTTCAACGGGAGCACAGCGGGTTATGCAGGCGCAAGTGTGGCAGATTCTGCAATCATACGCTTAGAGTCTCCTGCAATAAATGCGACTGGCTTTAGCAATATGAGACTTAGCTATCAATACAAATCGGGTGGCGAAGGAGCTACAGGCCAGGGAGCACTCGGCGGCGGCGCTGTCGATTTCGGCAGGCTATACTATTCGATAGACAACGGCACAAACTGGGTGCTGCTAAAAGATAATATTTATGGCAGGAGCACTAAGAATTCAGACGAACAATCTTTGCCGCCATCGGCTAATAATGCGGTTGCACTCAAGCTGGCTTTTGTCTGGCAAAATAACAGTGCAGTGGTAAACAACCCGCCGCTCATTATTGACAGCATTGTAATTAAGGGAACAGGTAGCAGCCCTGTGCAACGGGCAACTGACCCTGGCAATAGCTATGAAGCATGGATGGGGCCTAACCAAACGGTGCATTTTTACAATCCTGCTACGCAATATATCATGGCAAGCCTCACCAACAAAAGTAGTTTTGATTTTGGCTGCACAACCCTCGAAATAATAAGAACAGGCGACAGCGCCAAGGTTGCGTGGGGAGATTACGCAGCCCAAAAAATAACGGATAAATCTTACCGGGTAACATCTTTTAACAACAGCAGCACGGCTCCCTACGAAATCAGCTTATACTATACTACTGAAGAAATAAATGGATGGAAAGCAGCTACCGGAAACACGGCTGCAGACATGGCCATTGTAAAAACATCTGCAGATATTACACAGGCACCGCCTTCATCTGGTGCGGAGTTCAGCAATTATAATAGCATTGTGAACCATGGAACCAAAGGCGCCAAAAAGATTTCCGCTGGCTTTACCGGATTCTCCACTTTCAGCATTGGAAAGGCAGGAATTACAGCCGCTTGCCCGGGGATAACACAAACTCTATCTGCCAACGAAGTGGGGCTTTCTTACCAATGGCAAGTGAACACTGGCGGCGGTTTTACCAATGTTGTGAACAATAGTTTTTACGCAGGTGCGGCCGAAGAACTGCTATCTATCAGCAATGCACCCACCTTATGGTATGGCCATAAGTATCGCTGTATGGTAACCAACGCAGACAGCACCCATGCCAGCATAGAATATGTTCTGAAGTTTGCCGTTAACTGGGTGGGTAGCGCCAGCACCGCATGGGAAAATGCGGCCAACTGGGGATGCCTGTATTTGCCAGATGCTAACACGGATGTGTTTGTAAAACCAGGTGCTCCCATTTACCCGGCAGTAAACAGCAATACTGCTGTGCGCAGCCTCACACTTCAAACCGGAGCAAATGTTACCATACGAAATACAGTTCAGCTAACCATTGTTCAATGATGATAATGCCTAATCAACTCTTTAACATAGTGCCACGACATTTTGAACAAGATGTTAAAAACCCCTAACATATTGCATCCTATATAGTGGTAATATAATGCCATCTGTTATAGGGCT
>JAYTBG010000412.1:0-6948 GCA_043737055.1 Chitinophagaceae bacterium
TTTGGCCACTTGTTCAGCAGAGCGATGAGGTGCTATGCCGTACATTTGCAGGAATGCCGCAGGTGAACCTCAACGATACCTTAAATTTAATAAGCAAGCTTACTCCTCACAGGATGCTGAACGGCCTTAAGGTATTAAGCAGCTACTATCTTAGCATCATAACGAAGAAGCCCGTGCAATGGGGCCTTCCGGTCTCCGTTTCTTTTGAACCTACTACCAGTTGTAACCTGCGATGCCCCGAGTGCCCAAGCGGCTTAAGGGCTTTTACCAGGCCTACCGGCATGCTGCAAAAAGATTTTTTTACCCAGACCATAGATGACATTCACAAGGAGTTGCTTTACCTGATATTTTATTTCCAGGGAGAACCTTATCTCAATACAGACTTTTTAAAGATGGTTAAATATGCGGCAGATAAAGGCATCTACACTGCAACATCTACCAACGCACATTACCTAACAGATGAAGCAGCCCGCCAAACGGTAGAGAGTGGTTTAGACAGACTCATTATCTCTATTGATGGAACCACACAAGACACTTACAAACAATACCGGGTAGGCGGCAATTTGGAAAAGGTAATTGCAGGGGCAAAGAATATTGTAAAATGGAAAAAAGAATTGAACAGCAAAACACCTTTTGTGTTTTTTCAGTTTCTCGTAGTAAAACATAACGAACACCAGATAGCCGAGATAAAGCAACTGGCGAAAGAAATTGGCGTAGATGAGGTCCGTTTTAAATCTGCACAGGTGTATGATTACGAGAATGACCCTAATCAACTCATTCCTTCTATTGACAAATATAGCCGCTATAAAAAAAATGCAGACGGCACTTACCGTCCGAAAAATAAATTGGCTAATCGCTGCTGGAAGCTGTGGCATGCAAATGTAATCACCTGGGATGGGCTCGTAGTGCCCTGTTGTTTTGATAAAGATGCGATGCACAGGTTGGGCAATCTTAAAAACGAATCATTTAAGGATACCTGGCATAATCCCAACTACAAACAATTTCGGTCAGAGATCATGATGGGCAGAAAAAACATAGACATTTGTTCCAACTGCAGCGAAGGCGTGTCAGTATGGAGATAATGGCGGCATGTGATTTGAAATCAACGTGTAAAAACAGATCTGCAATGAATACGAGTTTTAATGACCGTTTGCGCCAACTTATTCTTCTAGCCCTCATCATCTTGCTGGGCTACATGCTTTCCGCAAGCATGTACATATTTCTTCCCGGATTTTTAGGTGGTATCACGGTTTACATTCTAACCCGTGAACTTTACTTTCGTCTCGTGTACCAACGCAAGTGGCGCAAGGGCGGCACAGCATTGCTCTTTATCTTGGTCTCTCTTGTACTTATTTCTATCCCCATTTATATTAGTGTTGTGCTTGTGTCTCCCAAAGTAAATGCTATGTTGCACAACCAGGATAAGATCATGGAAAGCATCAGGCTATTTTCAACAAAGATTTCAGACTTCGTGGGAATTCCGATCCTCACACCAGAGAACACAAAGGCCCTTTCGCAAAAGATAACTTCTTTTATTCCTAGGATAATTAACAGCACAGCGAGCGTAACTACAAACATTCTCATGCTGTTTTTTTTGCTTTATTTTCTGCTTGTAAACGGCAAGGCTGTAGAACTTTACTTAAGCAAGGTGATTCCCTTAAAGCGGCATAATGTAAACCAGTTGGCCAGCGAAACCAAAATGATGATCAAGGCAAATGCACTTGGCATACCGGTTATCTGTATTGTTCAGGGCATATTTGCCACACTGGGTTATTGGATCTTTGGCGTAGATGATTGGGCTTTGTGGGGATTTCTTACAGGGATTTTTGCATTCTTCCCATTGGTTGGAACGATGATTATATGGGTGCCTATGGTTGTTTATATGCTTGCATCCGGAAACACCTGGCCCGCTGTAGGCCTTGGTATTTTCAGCCTTGTGGTAACGGGCAATGTTGATTATATTACCAGGTTGGGACTGTTGAAAAAGCTGGGCAATGTTCATCCTTTGGTAACGATTTTAGGAGTTATTGCGGGACTAAATCTATTTGGCTTTATGGGCCTGATATTCGGACCACTGCTGGTGAGTTATTTCATTGTGCTGGTAAGGATTTATTTTAATGAGTTTGCCGATGCTGAGCATCCCTCCGGTGCAATAACAATACCTGCTGGTAATCCCAAATCAGACATTTAACAGCCAACATTTGTTTTTTCGATGTTTCAACATTAAGTTTGCGCTTCAACATTAAAATTTATTTTTATGGCAGACTTAAAAACACTGGTAGGCGAGTTAAATCAAATGATTTTAGACGGAAAAATTCTTGATGCTTTTGAGAAGTTTTACGCAGATGACATTGTAATGCAGGATAACAACTATCCACAGCGGGTGGGTAAAGATGAGAACCGTTCTTATGAAGAAGCATTTGTAGCTGGCCTTACAGAATTTAGAGGTGCCGAGGTAAAAAATGTGTTGATTAGTGATGGAATCTCGGTTGTAGAGTGGTGGTTCGATTATACACACAAAGATTACGGAGTTAGAAATTATATCCAGGTATGTGTGCAGCGCTGGAAAGATGACAAGATCGTAGAAGAAAAATTTTACTACAACAATTAAGAAATCGGGTCACTAAAAAGTCTGCCAGCATTTTTGTTGGCAGGCTTTTTTTAATATTGTATAATTACGCAGCCATGGGTATAGAGCAGGATATCAACCAAACCGTTTTTCGCAACGACTTTCAGAAAGCCGCAATCAATTTTATATTTACGGCTAACTGGGTAAATGAAAAGTTGCGATCGTTTTTTGACAAAGAAGACATCACCCCTCAGCAATTTAATATTCTGCGTATCCTCAGAGGTGCTGGCCAGCCCATTTCAACATTGCAGATAAGGCAGCGTATGCTAGACAAGATGAGCGATACCAGCCGGATTGTAGACAGGCTGCTGGTGAAGGATCTTGTTCAAAAAAATACTTGCCCCAACGATAAGCGTCTTGTAGATGTAAGCATTACAGACAAAGGCCGAAGGATACTCGATAAAATAGATGCACACAATCAGGAGATGGATGCTATTTTTGACAACCTCACTGAGGCAGAAGCCCGTACACTAAACAAACTTTTGGATAAATTGCGGGCTGATAAATAATTTACCCCTATAATTTCTTCCCATGAAAAAATTAGTTGCCCTCTGCGTTCTTGCTTTTGCACAAACTCTAACGATAGCACAGCCACCCCGGGAGGAATTAAGGGCAGTATGGGTTGCCACAGTAAGTAATATCGATTTTCCCAGCACTCCCACCATCAATAGCGAGGTACATAAACAGGAGTTTATTAAACTGCTGAACATGCACCAGCGTAACGGGATGAATGCTGTTGTGGTGCAGGTGAGGCCAGCCACTGATGCATTTTATCCATCCCCGTTAGAGCCATGGAGCCAATGGTTAACCGGTAAGCAGGGCCAGCCCCCGGTGCCTTATTATGACCCACTGGAGTTCATGATAACAGAAACGCATAAACGCAATATGGAGTTTCATGCCTGGATGAATCCGTACCGTGCCGTTTTCAATATCAACAATTCCTCTATTGCGCCCACCCATGTTACCCGGCTACACCCGGAGTGGTTTTTAACCTATGGTGATAAAAAATACTTTGACCCCGGCAACAAGGATGTACAAAAATTTGTAACTGCCGTTGTGCAAGATGTGGTACGCAGGTACAGCGTAGATGCAATTCATTTTGACGATTACTTTTACCCATACAGGATAGCGGGTAAAGAGTTTCCAGACCAGGCATCTTACGCAAAATTCGGTAACGGCTTAAACAGAGATGATTGGCGCCGAAGCAATACAGATTCTATTATTGTTAGCCTAAGTAAAGTTATTAAACAGGAAAATGAAAAATGCCAGTTTGGTATAAGCCCGTTTGGCATTTGGCGTAATGCAGATAAAGATCCGAGAGGAAGCGATACTAAAGGTGGCCAAACAAACTATGACGATTTGTATGCAGATATATTACTGTGGCTGCAAAAGGGGTGGATAGATTATGTTGCCCCCCAGCTTTATTGGGAGATAGGCCATAAGCTGGCAGATTATACTACATTGATTGAATGGTGGAATAAAAATACTTATGGAAAAAACTGCTACATCGGCCTCGGTATTTATCGTGCCGGTAGCAACGATGCATGGAAAGATAAATCTCAACTGCCCAGGCAAATCACCAAGCTTAGAAGTATGCCCAATATAAATGGGATGATTTTTTTTAGTAGCAAAACCTTTGAAAGAAATCCAAACGGGTGGAATGACAGTCTTAGATTAGAATTTTTTAGGGAGAAAGCAAACCCGCCCTCAATTAAATAAGCTGATGATTATTGGGGAGGCAGCTGTGAGTTTGGCTTGCCTTCCATCCAATTGCAATATTGTACGGAGCCCAACCTAAACCTGAGGGCTATACCCGTGGCAGCCTCTAGCCTCAACTCCTGCTTGCAAAAAAATCCTAAATTATTTACATAAAATTTTTCGGGCAGTGCTGTTCTGAGCAGTTCATTTGAACTTTTCCACAAACGGAGATTGGTTGCTGTCACTGGCAAAGCCTTATTGGCAGAGGCTTTGGTAAAATATTGCTGGGCGCTAATAATTTGTCCATCAAAAATCATGCAAAAAAATAAAAATATACCCTTTTTCATTCGTTTTTAAGCTTGCTTACTGTAAATTTACGCTTTATTCTTAGGCTAAGATTTAAATCAATCTTACCAAATTACTCATCACCCTTCAGACAACGGTATGGCATTAAATCAAAGTTTACAGCACAAGCTCCTGCAGAAATTATCACCACAGCAAATTCAGCTTATGAAATTGCTACAGGTTCCTACTGCCATATTGGATGAACGCATTAAAGAAGAAATGGAAGAGAACCCCGCTCTAGAGCAGGGAGAAGAGGGCATGGAAGACGAGTTTGAAAAAGATGAATTTGAATCTGAGGGTACTGAAGATGAGTTTGAAAAAGATGGTAGTGAGGATGAATATGATAATATTGACATTACTGAATACGTGCATGAGGGAGATGATGATATTGGAGATTACAAACTGAAGGACGACAACTATCCTGAGCTTGACGATAACAGGGTGATACCTCACAAAGTAGAAACGAGTTTTATAGAAATGATGTTGATGCAACTGGGTATGCTCAAACTTACCCCTCACCAACAAAAAGTAGCAGAACAAATTGTGGGCAGCCTTGACGACGATGGGTATTTGAGAAGAGAGATCAGTTCCATTATAGATGACCTTGCTTTCAGGCAAAATGTAGATACCAATGAAGAGGAGATTAGCGATCTGTTATTAGATATACAGCAGTTTGATCCGCCCGGCGTTGGTGCACGCAATCTGCAGGAATGTTTGTTGTTGCAACTGGAGAGAAAGATAGACCAGGGTCCTTCAGTTGAGCTAGCCCTAAAAGTATTGGAAAAATATTTTGATGAATTTACCAAGAAGCATTACGAAAAAATTCAACGTGGCTTGGGCATCAATGACGATCAGCTCCGGGAAGTGATCCAGCAAATCGTAAAGCTAAACCCCAAGCCCGGCGGTAATGTAGGAGATGAGAATAAAAATAATAACTACGTAATACCAGATTTTTTCATCGTAAATAATAATGGCAAACTAGAGCTCACACTCAACAGCAAAAATGCTCCGGACCTCCGCATAAGCGAGGGATACAGGGATATGCTGAGAGACTATGATAAGGGTAGCAAGAAAGATAAGCGTCAAAAAGAAGCCGTGTTTTTTATCAAGCAAAAAATTGACTCCGCCAAGTGGTTCATAGACGCCATCAAACAAAGGCAAAATACCCTGCTGAATACGATGGAGGCCATCATGAGTTACCAGCATGAGTTCTTTCTTAGCGGGGATGAAACGGATATGAGGCCAATGATATTAAAGGATATAGCCGAGATGACAAACCTGGATATTTCTACAGTGAGTCGTGTTGCTAATAGCAAATTTGTGCAAACCGAATTTGGAACCTATCGTTTAAAATTCTTTTTTAGCGAGAGTTTACAAACTGATAGTGGGGAAGAAGTGAGCACCCGGGAAGTAAAAAAGATTTTGACAGATCTTATTGAGGAGGAAAGTAAAAAGCATCCTTACAGCGATGAAAAATTAACCGACATGTTGCAGGAAAAAGGATATAATATTGCACGCCGAACAGTAGCGAAATATAGGGAGCAGCTAAACATTCCCGTTGCGAGGCTTAGAAAAATCCTTTAAATTTTATTTTTTAATGCGCACACAAGTAATCGGGAACACGGCCGCAATCACACCGAAACTTTCCCCGTTGATAAAGTGGCCGGCAGTATTATTCTCTTACATTTTTCACCCGGTTTTTATTCCGCTTTATGCCAGCTTTTTCCTGGTCTTTGTTCATCCATCTTATTTCTCAGGTTTTTCCGCTGCCGGAAAATTAAGAACCATTTTGATTGTTGCCCAGAATGCTGTCTTCTACCCATTGTTCTGTATAGCCCTTTTAAAAGGAGTAGGATTTATAGATTCAATTTACCTGCGTACCCAAAAAGATCGCATCATCCCATATATAGCTTGCGGTATTTTTTTCTTCTGGACGTTTTTACTTTTTAAACAACAGACGCTGTATCCCCGTATCATGTCGTCGTTTTTCCTGGGAGTTTTCTTAAGTTCGAGTGCTGCACTTATTGCCAATATTTATTTTAAAATAAGCCTGCATGCCATTGCGCTAGGTGGCTGGCTGGGTTTATTCCTGGTGGTGGCTGGCAGCAATTCTATGCTGATGACCTGGCCATTGGCCGCAGTAATTTTTATTTGTGGAATCATTTGTTCCGCACGCTTATTACTAGGCCATCACTCCGGCAAAGATGTGTATGGAGGTTTATTCCTTGGGCTGTTGATGCAGTTTGTTGCAGCCTATATCATGTTATAAACAATAA
>JAYTBG010000413.1:0-15583 GCA_043737055.1 Chitinophagaceae bacterium
TCATCCCGCTTTTTTGCGTGGGCATCCATTGCTCCGGGGATAGAAAAAATGAATACGGTACCGCTAAGGTTTTAGACTACAAGGGCAGGGGTGCCAAAGCTTTTCTCTACACAAAATTCATCCTCCAGGAGTTACTCCCTTTTTTAAAAGAAACTTATCAGATTACTTCGTTTACTGAAAAAACTTTTGCCGGCTTTTCATTGGGTGGCTTGTCAGCGCTGGACATTGTTTGGAACTATCCACATGAATTCAACAAAGTGGGTATTTTTAGCGGGTCTTTTTGGTGGCGGGACAAAGACCAGGACGATAAAGATTTTGATGAAAATGTAAACCGCATCATGCACCAGCAGGTAAAAGATGGACACTATGCGGACTGGCTGAAGTTCTTTTTTGAAGTGGGTACCAAAGATGAAACGGCTGATAGGAACAACAACGGAATTATTGACGCTATCGACGATACACTTGGATTGATAGAAGCCCTCGTACAAAAAGGTTATAACCAGAAAGAGGATATTTATTACCTGGAGTTAAAAGACGGAAGACATGATGTACCCACCTGGGCATCTGCCTTTCCTGCTTTTTTAAAGTGGGGCTGGGGCAAAACAAATTTTTAATATCCATGGCGTATTTCAAATATAAAAAAAGGCTGCTCAGTTAAACGAGCAGCCTTTTTTATATTAATAAATCTATTTAATTAAAACTATACCTTATCCCAAATTGTCCTTGCCATCTTGATCCAAAACTTGTACTCCAGGGCTCTACTACCGGCGTAAAATTGTACCCTTTTCCAACGAATGCTCCTGTTGTTCTATTGACGGTCGACAAAAGATTGTAAGCCTGGTTGGTTACAAAATATTGTCGTCCCCAGTCGTTATTCAGTAAGTTGGTAAAGTTAAATATATCAAAACTTAACTGTAGATCATGTTTTCTGCCATTTACAGAAAGTATAAAATTCTGTGCAACCCTTGCATCCACAACGTGCTCCCATGGGGTACTTCTTCCATTTCTTTCAGTATACTGTCCTCTTCTTTTGGTTAAGTATTTATCACTGTTAATGAAGGCTTCAAATGCTACAGCTTGTTCTGCGGCAGTAGCAATTACAGCAGTATTGGTGCTATTTAGTCTGTCTGCAAATCTTATCTGAGATGCATCCATTGGTACGTACAGCAAGTCATTTCCAAACCTGCCATCACTGTTAAGATCGCCGTTTACAAGATAAGTAAAGGGCTGGCCTGAGTTACCATTGTAAAAGAACGATACAGAAGTCTTCAAGTATTTAGCATAGTTAATATCGTAGGTAAAAATACCAGTGATTCTGTGCTTTAATTCGTAGTTAGATGTGGCTAAACCTGCAGCGTTAGGATCGCCCACTACCTGAACAAACTCCCAGTTAGACAAGGCTGTGGAACTGGCACCACTGTTGACGTCGTTAGCAATGTTGTAGTTATAAGCCGCCTGGGCAAAAATCTTATTCCATCTTTTATTAACCGTAGCACCTACGTTAAAAGAATAGCCCTTGTTGGTATTCGAAATCAAAATTGCATTGGTTATTAATGGATTCTTTCTCCTGGCGTTATTCGAATTGCCAAAAGCAATCCGTTTGTCAAATCCATTGTTAAAAAAGGGATCTGCAACACCAGTACTCGGATTTAAATTTACATCCTGGTAAAAAACGTTGTTTAGGGTTTTAGAAAAGATACCTTCAAAAGTAAGATTGATGTCTCCTGGCAATTTTTTGTCAGTAGCTAAATTCAGCCTTAAAACCTGTGGCAATTTAAAATCTTTATCTATCAGGTTAACTTCAAAAGTCGGAGTACCGGTACCAATAGTACTTTGTTGATTTACATTAGGATTAAATCCGTTTCCACCATTAACATCAAAGGGTGCTGTCGTCGGAGAATTGTCAACCTGACTGGTTGTTTTAAATAATAAACCAGTATTAGAAAACTGGTTAGATAACCATACAAAAGGTACTCTGCCAGTAAACACTCCGATACCACCTCTTACGATAGTTTTTTTATCTCCTTCCACATCATAGTTAAACCCAACCCTTGGAGAAAAGAGCAATTGCTTATTAGGAATGTTCTGAGTGTTATATCGCCCTGCAAAAGTAGAGTCAACCGCCTTGTTGTAAGCCGGTATTGTATTGATAATTGGCATATCTGCTCTCAAGCCAAATGTTAATCGGAATTTAGAACTAAACTGAATTTCGTCCTGGGCATAAAAACCAACCTGCGCTGCGGTGAATTCAGCAGCCGGTTTTGGATCAACTGCTTTGTTAGTAGCATAAGTAACATCAAATTGCCTTGGAGAATTGCTGTTAAAATCTGCAATATTACCAAAACGCCAACGACCATTCAGATTGTTTAGAAACAGGTTCCTGAATTTAAAAAATTCGTTATGGGTACCGATGGTGATTACATGTTTGTTTTTAATGATTTTAAGATTGTTTGTAATTTCAATTATATCTTGATCAAGTTCATTTGCTGTAGAGCTTCTTTCTGACCCCAACACCACTGTGCCGCCAGCTTGTAATATTTCGATTGAAGGAAATAACGATCCGTAGGTTGTTCTAAAATCTCTGATTTTATGAACACCTACTATAAGGTTATTGGATACGTTGTTACTGAATTTGCTTCTTAATTCTGCCACAGTAATGTTCTGTGCATTATTAAAACGGTATGCATTGTTACCGAAACGAAATTGGTTCGCAGACCTTGAAATATTGTCATCATAGGCAGAAATGTAATTGTGCCTTACAGTAAGCCTATGATTTTGAGAAATGTTCCAGTCTATCCTGGCAAAAACTTTGTCACTTTGCGTTTCAGCATCAAACGCATTAAATCCGCCCACATTATAATTATATCTCTTTGCAAGCGTGTCAGTTAGAGCCTGCGCTTCTGAAGTTGTTAGCAGTGCGTTCGCATCACCCGCATTAAAAATCGTGGGGGCATTCCTACGGGCAAGTTCACCATTTAAAAAGAAGAATAGCTTGTTTTTAACGATCGCCCCTCCGAGCCTCATGCCATATTGTTTATCACTAAACTCAGCTGTCTTCCTGCCAGAAACCGGATCATCTCCTACTGTGTTCTGATTGCGTACGAAATAGTAAACAGACCCTTCCAGGTTATTTGTTCCAGATCTGGTGATAGCGTTAATGCCAGCGCCGGTAAAATTACCAGATGTGACGTCGTATGGTGCCAGGGCTACCTGTATTTCTTGTATCGCATCCAAAGAAATGGCAGTAGTGCCAGCCTGGCCACCGGGAGTACCAGACCCGGAAAGACCAAATACATCATTGTTCACTGCACCGTCAATACTGATGTTATTAAAACGATTGCTCATTCCTCCAAAAGAATTTCCGTTGGCCTGTGGAGTAAGCCTTGTAAAGTCTTGAATGCTTCTGCTAAGAGTGGGAAGAGTTGCAATCTGTTGTTTGCCGATGTTGGTTGATGCGCCGGTTTTTCTCCTCGCCGCACCGCCACTAACCAGCGTTACTTCTGTAAGTTGAGTATTGGCAGTATTTAGACTTACGTCTATTCTTGTATTTTCACCAAGCGGTAGGTTAATATTCTCTTCTTTAAAATCATTGAACCCCACATTGGTAACAGTGAGGGAATAAGGTCCACCAGGGATTAAGTTTACAAGGTTGTAACCACCATCTTTACCTGTCATTGATTTGTAAGATGTACCTGTAGGAATATGGATAAGCAGAATAGAACTTCCCGCAAGAATTTCTCCCTCACTTTTTTTCACAGTTCCCGAAATACTACTTGTAGTCACCTGTGCCATCATGGCCAGGGGAAAAAGTAAAAGTGCAAATAGCAATCTCACAGTCATTTTGAGTCTCATAAATGTTAATTTTTTTACGGTGCAAAGAAACATAATAAAAGCCGAAAGGCTCTTATAATTATTAACAAATTATTAGGCAGAAACCTGTTGTAATTCGCTGCGTGTAGTTTAAAAACAACCTTATCGCATATTCATTAAATAGTATGTATGTGTTTTCGAAAAACGAAAATTGCCGGGGTGTTCATGTAAACCTAACTAACTTTGCATCGAAACTTAATTAGTAATGCTTAACCGAATTGAAGAGGCCCTTGAAGATTTGCAAAAGGGTAAATTATTGATTGTAGTAGACGATGAAGACCGTGAAAATGAAGGGGATTTTATTGGAACAGCCCGCCACGCAACACCCGAGGTAATCAATTTTATGAGTACCCATGGTCGTGGGCTTATTTGTGCTGCAATAACAGAAGAAAGGTGTGCACAGTTGCAACTACAACCCATGGTGTCAGACAACACCTCTCTACATGAAACTGCTTTTACCGTGAGTATAGATCTCATCGGCGATGGCTGCACCACCGGTATTTCTGCCCACGATCGTTCTAAAACGGTTCAAGCCCTTATCAATCCTGCAACCCGCCCCGAAGACCTTGGCAGGCCTGGCCATATTTTTCCATTAAAGGCAAAAACCGGAGGTGTACTACGAAGGTCAGGTCACACTGAAGCTACTATTGACCTTGCACGGTTAGCAGGTTTTGAACCAGCAGGTGTGCTTGTAGAAATAATGAATGAAGATGGCAGCATGGCCCGGCTACCGCAGTTATTTGAGATTGCAAAAAAGTTCGATCTCAAAATTATATCCATTAAAGACCTTATAGAATACCGCCTTAAAAAAGAATCGCTTATTGAACTGGAAGTGAGTGTAAACATGCCTACCAAATATGGCAATTTTGATCTTCTGGCATTTAAACAACTAAATACGGGAGATGTACATCTTGCCATGCGAAAGGGGGAATGGAAAAAAGACGAACCCGTTATGGTGCGGGTGCACAGCAGTTGTATGACCGGCGATATCTTAGGTTCTCTACGGTGCGACTGCGGCGACCAACTTCACCATGCTTTGGAAATTATTGAAGCAGAAGGCAAGGGGGTAGTTCTTTACATGAACCAGGAAGGCCGGGGTATAGGATTGGTGAACAAACTAAAGGCTTACAAATTGCAGGAGCAAGGGATGGATACCGTAGAAGCCAATCTTCACCTTGGGTTTGGTATGGACGAAAGAGATTATGGTGTAGGCGCACAAATTCTGCGCAGTCTTGGTATAACTAAAATGAAACTCATGAGCAACAATCCCCGTAAGCGTGCAGGATTGTTAGGTTATGGGTTGGAAGTTGTAGACACCGTATCTATTGAAATGAAGCCCAATCAACACAACTCAAAATATCTTTTTACCAAGCGAGACAAGATGGGGCATGAGATTTTGAATGGCCTTGAGGGGGGAGAAAGATAAAGAGTGAGGGGTAGTTGATAGGTGACAGTTGACAGTGTCACATCCTGAAACAGGTTGATCTTAAACCTTAAATGCCGATACAAAATGAGGAAGGTCAAATAGTTGCTCTGCTGATGTGAGACCCGCACGTGTATTAGTTGACAAAGTAAAAAGCCCATTTTAAACCCGATATCAGAACTTCTACATCAGACATCCTACATCAGACATCCTACATCAGAATTCTACATCAAAAATCCTACATCAAAAATCCTACATCACAAATCCTACATCGGAGATCCGACATCAGAAATCATAGATCAAACTTCATACATCTGACATCCGGCCTTATTCAATTCCTCTCAACCCTCGTTACTTTGATTGAATCTACCTCCGGCGGTAATTCTGAAACGATTTTCCTTTTTTTGAAAATATCAGACAACCTATCAAAATCCTTTCGGTAAGAAAGCTGGAGACCCGAGCGGTTGCGCTGGGTACTGGTAAAGTCTGCACTGGTTTTACTAAAGCCTATCACCCGGATGCTACCGTCATTATTTACGAGCCATTCCAAACGTACATCAGGCGTAAGCAAACCGGAGCTTTGTAAAAATGGGTTGTTGTAATCAAGGTTGCCACCCACGACTACATTCACCCGGCTGCTCAAAAAGAATTTTAAACCTGCTCTTACATTTGCCTGAAGTTGCCTGGCAGTATTTTGCAAATCTACTGTTGGGTTAATGTCTATATAGGTAGATATTACCCCATTGGTGGCACGCTCTAATTGTTTGTTGAAAACAGATGTAAGAAAGCCACTCAACACGCCACCGATAGTACTTGTTGCTATATTAAAGGTGCTGCCGGCGGTTAAAAAGCCGCCACCATCGGTGATGAATGCGTTAACCAAAAGCAAACTAG
The DNA here is from genome assembly GCA_043737055.1 of Chitinophagaceae bacterium. GTDB lineage: Bacteria > Bacteroidota > Bacteroidia > Chitinophagales > Chitinophagaceae > Ferruginibacter. The sequence continues at coordinate 6,188 of JAYTBG010000413.1, forward strand.
CTACCTGTTTAAACATTTCATTTTCATTGTTTTTAAAATCAGCCAGTTTGCGGGTAGTGTAATAGTCCCTGTTTAGTTCACTGTTTTCCGGCAGGCGAAATTCAAAAGATATTGTGGGTTTGGTAAGGTTGCCCGATAGGTTAGATATGATGGTAATATCTTCTCTTCTTTTTATCCCGCTAGATTGTGTAATGCTGCTCACATCTACATTTTTGGCTAAATATTCTGCATCAATATCAATTATGGCCAACATCGGATCGCCATTCCAGGTTATTGAACCCCGGTTCAAAACAAAAGGTTTTTGAACAAATGTTTGAAAGTTAAACGTGTATTCTCCTTTGGTAATGTCGTACCTGCCTCTCATGCTCAGGGGCTCCGTGGTGCCCACCCTGATGTTGAGTTTCCCGTTGCCCTGCCCCTTTATAATATCTCCTGTTTCTTCATCCAATATCACGTCTACCTTACAAGCAGGGTTACCAGTGATGTTCATGTTCACAGATATGTCTGCAGCTTTATTGCTGCCGGTAGCTTTATCCATCTCGGTACCAAACTGTATAAAGTCGATGTAATCTATTTTTGTGCTTTCCCGGGTGGTAGCATTGGTGTTTAGATAAATATGACTTGTATCAAAAATACTAGGTTGTCCATCTATGTTCATTTTCAAACCGGTTACAGGTCCGTCCATCGTCAGCAGCGCACTGCCCACGACGTTGCCATAAAAACGACTGTTATCTTTTTTTGTCGTGTTTAGAACCAGCATCTTTTGTGTCTCAACTCTTACCCTTTCAAGTCGAAAGTCTTTGAAGAAGTGATGATACATTTTTCCACTGGCGGTGCCGGTGTTATTCAGGGTGTCTTTTAGCCGAATGGTGCCCATGTCTATCAGGTCTTTAGTGAAGCTGATGGTTTCGTTGGCAATTATATAGCGGCACTGCGTAAACGCTACTTTAAAACTTCCGGTGTCTATTATCATGTCCCCGATAATCGTCATTTGCCCGTTGGTTTCAGATACAACGATTCCCTTTGTTTGCCCCACTCCGTCTATTTTGCTGAAGATGGTTCCAAGGTAGGGTTCAAGCATATTTAGTTTAATCTTTTCTGCCAGGATGGTTGTGCGCATGCGGTTGCCCGTGCTGTCTTTTGAATTATAGGATCCGTCTATGCTAAACACATTGTCTGCTTCGTTTGCTGAGATATTAAAACCTATAAGACCAGTGAGGGTATTAACCGATGCGGCCAAATTGGTGCGGCCAACATATCTGTTATCCATTGAAAAGCTGTCTACAAAACCGGCGAAGTTTACTTTTGGCTTTCCTAAAGGATCGCTGATGGTGGCTGTGCCGGTGAGCAAGCCTTTTAGTGCAGGCTTGGTTATAAAGAATGGAAGAAAATCTTCCATTACAAGATTTTTCAATTTTGCTACGAGGTGAATATCATCTGTGAGCTCGTCCATTTCGGTAGATAATACGATCTCCTGTTTTTCGCTCACAAATTTTACTTCACTGGCATCCATGTAATTCTTGCGCAGGGTAAGTTCTCCATCTTTCTCCAGCAGCCAGCTCTTGTTATTAATTACAAATGACGAAGGAAAGAAGTGAATTCGTACTCCATCATCAAGGCTTTGAATGCTGGCATTAAGCTCCGCATTGTTCAACGTTTTGCCGGCACTTGTATTAAGCTTGATAAGAGATAAATTGTTATTTGCTGCCAGCTTTAGTTTTGTGCCCGGAAAATTTAAACTATCATTCAATATGATATCGTCTATAGCTATTTCTGCAAAAAGCGTATCCCGGTTACCGTTACCCACCAGGTTGGTATTTATAAATTGCTTTCCATCGTAACTAAACTCAGGTATAGATGCATTTATAAAAAGCTCATAGCTGCTCAGTTTCAGGCTACCATCCAGCCTTGCGTTGTTAAACCCTTTTAGTTTTTTGTCAAACAGTTGAATGTATTGGTCAATGTTGTTTGTTTTGATGTTAAAACTAAAGTTCTGGTTGCTTACGGCTTGCTTGGGTGGCTTTATATAAGTAGGATAATATTTTGCAAGAAAAACTTTAAAAGCATCGGGCAGTTCTTTTATTTGGAACTGTCCCTGCAGCAATGCATCCAATTCATTCGACTGCACGCTAAGGGTTTTTTGATTGTCTACAATGTAAGAGCGCAGCAATAAAGAGTCGAAGGATAAACGGGTGCTATCATGTTGCAGGTTGGCATTATAAATACTTGCTGAGCCTAAAAAGTTATCGATGTTACTGCCTGTAAAATTCAGGCTAAATTTTCCTGAGAGGGTGAGAGGATCCTTGCTAAAGCCCAGGTTTTTAAAATTCAGGTGCTCCAACTCTGCATCTGCGTTAAAGGCAAGTGCATCACCGGTAAAGCTTACTTCTCCATCCAGTCTATTAATTTTAATATTAGGATCATTGATGGAAAGTGTTCCTTTAAAAATTTTACTTTTAAACCCTCCATCCATGGCGATGTTTCGGTAGCTGTATCCTGAATAATCGAGCCGGTGAATGTTGCCACTAAATTCGGCATCGAGTTTATTAATGTCAAAATTTCGCCCTTTGATGGTGCCATTTAATGCTACCATGCCCAACTTAGAATCGTTCAAAAATTGCCCAAGATTAAAACCGGGTGTTTGCAATTTTCCGGAGTAGGTGGGCTGCCCGCTGGTTGGCAGTTTCATGTTTAGATCTGCCGTGATTGTGCCAAGGTTGGTTTGAATTTTTCCGTAGGCAACAAAGTCGTTGATGAAGCCGGTAAAGTTGCCGGCATACTTTATAACTCCCAATTTGTTGAGGGCGGGCTTCGTTACTTTTCTTAAAGAGGGTATGATGGTAACAAGCTCCTTATAATTTGTCTGCAGCAGGTTTGCCTTCAGGTCTATAAAACTGCTGTTAATATCGGGCAAGCCACGAATGGCGAGGTTCCCATCAAACAAGCTATTGCCTGTTTTGAATATCATATTTCTGATGCTGAAATTACTCACCGTACCCTTTGCCTCGCCGTCAATCAAAAAATTGCGGTTCATGGTGGCGAGCGCGGGCGCAAAAAAAGCCAGGTCATCTGTATTTAGCACCGCATCTTTAAAGTTTGCTTGTAGGGTTACGTTGTTTACAAAACTACTCATGTCCTTGCTAAAGGAGCTGTATTGCATGGAGTAGTAGTTGCCGAGTTTGCTTCTGTTGGTTTGCAAATCCAGCTCTTTAAACTCCATCAGCTCCGGACTGAATTTGAGGTGGCTGCTAAACTTTTTGATATCTAAACCGCTGCGTTCCTTTGCTCTTAAATCGATGTCGGCCTGAAGTGTATCATTTAAAAATACTACATTCTTAATACTCCCATTTATGGCGGTGAACGAAGTATGCTGGCCATCAAACCTGCCAACGTATGGCAGGCGCTCGGTAAATTTATCATTATTAAAAGCCCCCTCAAAAACCTGGAGTTTATTAAGTTTCACCACCCACCCAGACTGGTTCCATTTGAATGCAGAGACCACGGGTATTTGCGCAAGAATGGTAGTGAGATCAGTTACTTTTGGCTTGTTGCCATTGTAAGTATTTTGATAAAAGATGGGTTTCTCCAGGTAGATATCTTTGATAAGAATTTGCTTCTTGTTGATGTTTACCTTATCCATGGTTACATCTAGCTTGTCAAGCGATACCACCATGCTTTGGCCCACCCATCTGTCTACCTGGTTAAACCGGATGTTCTTCAAATGCACTTCACGGATGTCGAACTCAAAGGGCTTTTTTTTCTTTTTGCCGGTAGGCGGGGGAGCAAAATAATCCACGAGAAATTTATAGTTCCATACCGAGTCTGTCCGATTCATATTGATGATCGCATTCTCCAGGCCTACATTGTTTAAGGTGATCGTATCTTTTAGAAAAAACCAGTCTGTAATATTTACGCTTGCTGTTCCCGCAAACAACAGCGTGTCTTTCTTTCGGTCTTCTACCATCAGTTCTTTCAACAAGAGCTTGTCAAAAAACCGGAAGTCTACATTTTTCAAAGTAACCCGTGTTTCTAATTGACTTGATAAATTGTTTGCTATTTTTTTAACCAACCAGGTTTGCACACCAGATAACTGTAATAACCCATACAGCGAGGCCACCAGTAAGATTAGTACGAGGAAAAACCACTTTAGTATTTTTAAAAATTTGCGCAGAAAAAAGAGTTATTATCAAAAATAGCGATTAGGCATCTGTACACATCCGTATGCAATAACTTTATCAATTTATTGTAACCGGCAGTAGAGTTGGGGCTGCATCCAATTGGGGTACCTTCAGATGTTCATCTCGGTTTGTAGTGCTACTCTTTGCCATACGGTGTTGTTGGGTTGCAAAATTTGTTTGGCAAAAATATGTCATATAGCCTATAGTTAGTAACCGGCGGCTGCATCATCGCCCCGCTTATCTGCAATGGCGGTAATCTTCCTTCTGCCATCCTGGGTTATGCGAATAAGTTCGGTCCTTCCAATATCGCCACGGACGGTTACCGTATAGCCCATTTTACGCAGGTCGTTGGCTACCGTTTCCGGAAACTCTTTTTCTACAAATACTTCATCTGGTAGCCACTGGTGATGAAATTTGGGCTTGTTCACAGCATCTTCTTCGCTCAGGTTGAAGTCTAGAATATTTACAAGACTTTGAAAAACGCTTGTGGGGATTGTAGTACCACCCGGCGTACCTACCACTAAATAGGGGAGGTTGTTTTTTAAAACTATTGTAGGTGTCATGCTGCTGAGCATTCGCTTGCCGGGGGCGATGGCATTGGCAGCTTTGCCTACAGCACCATACATGTTTGGAGCGCCTGGTTTTACACTAAAATCATCCATTTCATTGTTTAATAGAAATCCTCCACCTTCTACCACCGTGTGACTGCCATAGCCACCATTAAGCGTTGTGGTTACAGCCACGGCATTGCCTTTACTGTCTACGATACTAATGTGAGTAGTCTCTTCGCTTTCCTTTATAAGCCCTTCCCTAATTACTTTACTGCTGCCTGCTACGCCGGGTTTAAAATCGTTCATGCGTTGCTGTAAGTAGGCTTCGCTCACCAACGTTTTTACGGGCACTTTTGCAAAGTCCGCATCGCCCATATAGGTACCCCGGTCTGCAAAAGCCCTGCGTTCTGCCTCCACCATCAACTGCACACTTTGGGCTGTTAAAAAGCCCATGCTACCAAGATTGCGTGCTTCGGTCATCTTCATTAACTGCTGCACTATAATACCGCCGCTGCTTGGCATTGGCATGCCAACAATTTCATAACCCTTGTAGCCAAATCTTACGGCTTCCCGCTCAATGGCTTTGTAATTTTTAAGATCTTGCAGGCTAATGATGCCCTTCCCCTTTTTCATTTCTGCCACAATCAGATCTGCTGTACGCCCAAGGTAAAAGCCCCTGGCTCCCCGGCGGCTCATTCGCTCCAAGGTTGCTGCAAGGTCTGGTTGCACCAGAATGTCGCCTTGCTGCCAGGGCACGTTTTTTACGAACGCTATTGTATGGTTGTTGTATCGGCTAAATTCCTGCTTACTACTGTTAAAACTGTTTGCCTGGGATGCCGTTATGGCAAAGCCATTTTTTGCAAGTGCTATAGCAGGTGCTACTAACTTTTTAAAGGGCAGCTTCGCATATTTCATGCTGGCAAACAAGCCAGCCACCGTACCCGGTATACCGCTTGCAAGTTGACCGCCAATAGAAAGTTCCGTTATAGGGTTGCCGGCAGCATCCAGGTACATATCTCTGTGGGCCTTTGCAGGTGCGGCCTCCCGGTAGTCTAGTGCAATTGTTTTACCATTTGCTAAGCATGCCAGCATAAACCCACCACCACCTAAATTTCCTGCACCCGGATAAACAACGGCCAATGCGAGCTGAGTAGCAATAGCCGCATCAATGGCATTGCCCCCCTGTTGCAAAATCTGCAGCCCTGTATTGCTGGCCAGTGGGTGTGCCGACACCACCGCGGCTTTTTCGCCAAGAAACTTTTTATTAATGCCGTAAGGCAATGGAGTTTGAGCTTGTGCTTTTGAGAAAACAAAAATCAATAAAACAGGAAAGTATTTGAGTTGCATCGGCAATTACATTTTGGTCAAAACTAAATTCTTTTTATTACAAAGCCCTGCTTTGCGCTTACTGTGAATGAATTGTAAAAAGCTGGAATGTGATCGTAATGTATGGACGGGTGGTAACAGCTGTAAACAACATTGCCTTACATTCGTAGCTCAAAAACAGTGAATGAAACGAATATTGCCAGCTTTTTTTAGTCTCTTCTTTATTACCAATCTCGTAGCACAAACTCCGCGGTCTTATTCCTCTGCGGATATTTTACAGCAATTAAAAAAGCTGGAAGTGTTTGGGTCCGTGCTTTACATAGCCGCTCACCCCGACGATGAAAACACACGCCTGCTGGCATACCTCGCCAACGAACGCAGGTTTAGAACTGGCTACTTAAGCCTGACACGGGGTGATGGCGGGCAAAATTTAATTGGAGATGAGCAGGGGATTGAGCTCGGCCTTATAAGAACCCAGGAACTACTTGCAGCCCGCAGGATAGATGGGGCCGAACAATTTTTTACCAGGGCCTACGACTTCGGGTATAGTAAAAGTCCTGAGGAAACCCTGCAAAAATGGGGGCATGATAAAATTTTGAGTGACGTTGTTTGGGTGATCCGAAAATTTAAGCCAGACGTAATCATAAACAGGTTTCCAACTACGGGTGAAGGTGGGCATGGGCACCATACCGCCTCCGCCATGCTGGCTGCTGAGGCATTTGATGCAGCCGCAGATGCAACCAGGTTTCCTGAGCAATTGACAAACGGCGTTACAGTATGGCAGGCAAAGCGCCTTTTATGGAACACTTTTAATTTTGGTGGAACCAATACACAGCGAGACGATCAGTTAAAGATAGACGTGGGAATGTACAACCCAATTTTAGGAAAAAGTTACGGAGAGATGGCAGCCGAAAGTCGCAGTCAGCACAAAAGTCAGGGGTTTGGTGTGCCGGCACAAAGGGGAGAAAGCTTTGAATATTTCGCAACTATCAAAGGAGAAAAGCCGGTTAATGATTTAATGGAGGGTGTGGATGTTAATGGTAAAGAAGGTTGGGCTTCGCAAATAAAAGGTCGTACGGCTGAGATTATTCGCCAAGCAGATATCTCCAACCCATCAACTTTAACAAACATGCTTGTTGGTTTTTATAAGGCTTTGCAACAATTGCCAGCTGGCTATTGGAGAGATCAAAAATTAAAAGAGCTGGCAAAATTGGTAGAAGCAAGCAGTGGAATTTTTATGGAAGCCTACGTGTCCAATTCGCCCTACGCCATTATTGGCGACAGTCTAAAAATAAATGTAACGGTTAATAATAGGATGGGATTAAACCTAGGCAGCGCTGCTGCCAGCTTTGCGGGAAATAATGTGGTTATAATTGGGCTCGATAAAAATAAAAGTAATAACCGTACCATTTCCATGCAGGTGCCCTCCAACTTCAGCCCCTCGCAACCTTACTGGCTACAGGAAGAAATGAGCCCGGGGAGTTTCAATATTTCTAACCAGTTGCTGATTGGCCAGCCCGAGACAGCAACAGCATTGGTGGATTTTACGGTTGATATTAATGCGGTATCATTTCAATTTCAAAAGCCGCTGCAGTATAAGTACACTGACCCGGTTAAAGGCGAACTCTACAGGCCTGTGGTATTCGTTCCTGCCATTTCTTTAAAAAGTGAGCCAAAGACAATTTTGGTTAAAGACAATTCTACCACAGAGTACGGTCTAATTGCAAAGGCTTTTGCTGATGTAGACCTCAGCAACGCAAAAGACATTTCTGTAAGCAAAGAACTCGACCTGAAAAATAGCAAAGTAGGAACGGTGAAGCTAAATAGGGGAGATGAGAAGATTATTTTACAAAACTCCTTCAAAGGCACCGCTGGCAGCACAGTGCAATTAAATTTAGATGATGAAGGAGTGAGGTACAACAAGGAGATTATAGAAATAAAATACGATCACATTCCGGCAATTGAGTATTTCAAAACTGCCACCACAAGGATTGTAAAGCTCGATATAAAGACGGCCGGTAAAAAGGTAGGTTTCATTGCGGGAGCAGGTGATAAGGTTCCGGAGGCTTTGCAACAGATGGGTTACGAGGTTACATTTCTTACAGAGAAAGATATAGAGAAAACAAACTTAAAGGGACTAGATGCGATTGTAACTGGTGTAAGAGCACACAATACCAATGCCTGGCTCAGCAATGTGCACGATGTATTGATGAACTATGTAAGCGATGGCGGCGTGTTATTGGTGCAGTACAACACCAATAATTCTATAGGGCCGGTAAAGGCTAAAATTTCCCCTTACCCATTTACCATTACCCGAAACAGGGTTACAGATGAAACGGCAGCAGTTAATTTCTTATTACCCGATCACCCTGTTTTAAACTATCCCAATAAAATAACCCAAAAAGATTTTGAAGGATGGATACAGGAACGCAGTATTTACAATGCAGAAAATATTGACTCTAATTATCAACGCATTCTTAGCATGAAAGATCCAGGGGAAAAGGAACAGGACGGAAGTTTAATTGTAACCAACCTTGGGAAAGGAAGATTTATTTATACCGGTCTTGCTTTTTTTCGGGAACTTCCTGCAGGCGTGCCGGGGGCTTATCGGTTATTTGCTAATTTATTGGCGAAGCCAAACTAGCCTCCTGTAGTGTGCTTTTATTGTTGTTGCGAAATAAAATTATTAAGATGCATAAAAAATTATTTGCATTACTGGTATTTAATTTGGGCACACAAATGTCTTTCTGCCAATATGCAACATCAAACAAGGTAGCAAGCACATTATCTCCTGGTGAAAAAATATTACATGCAAAAAACGATAATGCCGACCTTAAAAACGCATATAAGGTTGCAGAAATGAGCTTAATTAAAATGACGTTTAGGGATACCATTTTGACTAATTATATGAATTATCCCATGGCACTCGACTTTGTTTTTAATACGAAAAAGCCCTACTCATCTTTTACCGGGGTTGATCCCAAGCACCAACCTTATGTCATTAAACAATATCCACTGAGGATGTTATTTGAAAATGCAGGTGACACATCGAGTCTGAATATTTTACTTTGGGGGCAAAAATCTAATTATAGCTTAATTGTCGATGCAAATTGGGATAATGATTTTTCAAACGATAAGGTCTTTAGTAAAAGTATGGTCGACAGTGGATTTACGATTTATGCTCGGGCATCTCCAACCAGCGAGCAACGAACCGTAAGAGTCTACCCTTTTGACGAAAGTCATAAAAAGGGTTCTGCAGAGGAACAAAAATGGCAAATGACTATTTCCTCCTGGCCTTTGCATAAATATGTGGTGCTGGAAAGTGGCCTTGCAAAGCAAAA
>JAYTBG010000414.1:0-6938 GCA_043737055.1 Chitinophagaceae bacterium
GTAACCGGTGCACCTTCAATGCCCGTCCACTGGTTACGGCTGCTAAGTTTAACGTCCGTGTAGTTTTCAATGCCCGTAACGCCAGGGTTCAGAATGTAATTGTTAAGAACATACTGTGTGTACGATGGCTTGGCCTGGGCCAGCAGGCCGGTCGCTGCAAAAGTGCTCATAGCTAACAAACCGCAGCACTTCATCAAAATATTTTTTACTAAAAACATAAGCTTTCCAATATTTCATAAGCCATTTACAGAACTGCTTCTGCAAACACGACTATCATTTTAAGATCGTGACAAAACCTGTGATCGGCTTACGGCCGTTTTCCGGTTCTATGATGTAGTAGTAGGTATCCACGGGCAAGGTCTTTCCATTCATGGTGCCGTTCCATGGAAATTTATAGCCTCTCGATTCAAATACAAGCTGACCGGCCCTGGTAAATACCTGCACCCGATTGTTCGGATAGGTATCCAGATAATCTATCAGCCACTTTTCATTGATGCCATCACCATTAGGTGAAAATGTGTTTGGAATTTTTGGCCCAAGCAGGATCTGTATAAAGACACTGTTACTGTCTGTACAGCCACCCCTACCCGTTACCGTTAAAGTATAAGTGATATCCTGTAAGGGTTTGCTCGTAGGCCTCTCTATATTGGCATTGCTGAGATAGGTCGCTGGAGTCCAAACAAACTGCGGTTGTGTTGCTGTTACGGTTGGATTTAAGACGATACTTCCACCTTCTAAAACAAAAGCATCTGGGCCAGCATTAACAACCGGATAAGGATTTACTGTAAACGGTGTCGTTGTTGTATCACTCCTGCAACCGAAACTATTGATGACGTGCAAACTCACGTTGTAAGCTTTTGCCTGGCCATAAAGGTGACTTGGATTTTGTAATTGCGATAAAGTGCCATCATCAAAATTCCATCGCCATTGGTCTACAGATCCATCAAGCCCTGTGCTGGCATCGGTAAAAGATACAGGGTCGCCAATACAAATTCCGCCAGGCCAGCTAATGCTGAAGCTACTCCGTGGCTGAGGATGAATGCTGTTAAGGGTTATAGTTGTATCGCCTACACATCCGGCCCCGCTGGTAACAATTAATTTTACATTGTAAGGTCCCATGGTACCATAAACATGGGTAGGTTGTGGTGCGATAGATGTATTAACTGGGCTTCCTGCATCTCCAAAATTCCACTGATAAGTAAAGCTATTCTGAGTACCATCGGATATAGAGGAAAGATTTTTGAAACTAACAGTTGCGGCAGGCAGACACAACGTATCAGGAAAACTAAAATTGGCAAGAGGTGTAGGCTTTATGGAAACCGCCTGACTATAAGGGGCGGAATTGCACCCAGCCGAAGTGCTGTTATAAATAATGACGGTATAATTGTTTGGTGCACTGTATGCATGGGTAACCGTTTGGCCTGCCGGGTGAGTTTCAAGAGCTGAACCATCTCCAAAATTCCAAACAGTATTTTGCAAGGTAACCCCTGCTGGTGCAGTGGAAAGGTCATTGAAACTGATGCTGTTTAACTCGCAAAAAGGAGCTACCGGAGCAAACCTTGCTGAGGCTGTGTCTAAAACAACTATGCTTGTAGAAGCTGAATCTGCACATCCTCCAGCCGTAGCCGTAAACTTGTACTGTATGCTATGCTGCCCAATGCCTGCAGCACTTGGTAAGAATTGCCAGGTTCCTCCAACGAAACTCACGCCTGGCCCGGAATAACTTACAGTTCCCGCAACGGTTCCTGTTTGTGCACCGAACGACAACACAAGCGGGGTAGTACTGTAACATTGGTTGGGAATACTGGCCACAGACACATCCGGCGTAGCCAGTACGGTAACAGACTGAATGCGCTCGTTTACACAAACCCCGCCGGAGTATGCCCTGAATCGAACATTGTAATTTTGCATTGTGGTTGACGTAGGGTATTTATGTTTGTATATCTTATTAAATACTGGTACATCATCCACTTCAAAAACAGTGGGCTGGCTGGCATTGTCCCAGTAGATTTCTACCTTGGTAATACTGCCTGATGCAATGGTAGATTTATTCTGTATAGAAATAGAATCACTGGAACAAGCAGATGCCCCACCCAACTGAACAAAAACTGCTTGAGGATTTCCGCCATTTATCGTTAGATTTTGTGAAAGGGTATCTGTGCAGCCGTTGCCGGTACTTACAATTAATACGACCGGATAGTTTCCTACAGCCGAATAAGTATGTTGGCCATTTTGCGCTGTAGATGTATTGGCTGCACCACTGCCGGGATCACCAAAATTCCAGAGCCATCCTGTTATATTCTCAGGCGCATCAACGCTGCTGGTATCGGTAAGCAGGGCAAACGGATCTAACAAACACACTTCTGGTGAAATAAATCCTGCATTTGGCAAGGCACGGATGCTAATGGGCTTCATGAACAACGTGGAGGTACAACCTTTATCATTAGTTACAACCAGTGTAACATTATAGTTACCCAAGGCAGAAAATACATGTACTGGATTTTGAAGTGTTGATGTATTGGCCGCTCCGCTCGATGGATCATTAAAATTCCACGACCATGAATTGATAACGCCGGCATTGGCCACAGAAATATCCTGGAAGCCGACGATTCTCCCTACACATCCGGCAGTAGTAATGTTGAAGTTAGCAGTGGGAATAGGGTGGACTGTTACAGTAGCCGTGCCTCCTTGAAGCCGACTGCAAACTGTGCTACTGGCATCTCTTACACTTATCAGTTGATATACATATACGCCTGCTGCCACAGTAGACACCGATAAACTGGCGGCGTTTCCTGTGCTTGTTGCAGTTTGTACTGTACCGCCATTGATAGTGTAAGTAAACGTATAGGGGGCGATTCCTCCTGCACCAGTAAATATAACCGCAGGATTAGTACCATTGAGGCATACCTCGTTGGTACCACTGATGGTTGCTGTTGGCAGCGGGTTTACAACAACTGTTGCTGTTCCGGACTGGGCCTGCCCACAAGCAGTGGCACTTGCGTCTCTTACGTTGACTAATGTGTAAATAAAAGTTCCTGCGGTTGCCGTTGAAACCGGTACCGAAACAGAGTTGCCCGCTGTGGTAGTCACAAATTGATCCGGACCGCCGTTCATTTTATAGGTAAAAGTAAAAGGCGCTCCGCCTCCACCAGACCCCGTAAAGTTTATGACTGGTGATGGTCCACTCTGGCAAATGCCCGTGCTACCACTAACTGAGGCCACAGGTAAATCATTGACGTTTACAACTACGGTGTCCCGTTGATTTTGAAAACAACCAGCAGTTCCTGCTGCATCCCGTACGCTTACCAGGTGATAGAAATAGCTTCCAATTATGGTGGTAGGCACTGGCACCCCCACGCTGTTTCCTGCTATGGTGGTTACTGTAAGGTTAGGACCATTGTTAATATTATAATTGAATGTAAAAGGAGCCGTACCAACGAGACCAGTGAAAGTCACCAATGGCTGGGGTGCATTTGCGCATACACTTACGCTTCCCGACAGTTGTGCAGTAGGCAACGGACTAATTAAAACGGTGTTTTGAAAAGTATCGCTTACGCACCCCGCAGTGGTAATATTGGCAAAACGAACTATGTAGCTACCCGGACCTGAGAAGCTGTGCACAGGATTTTGCAGCGTTGAGAAATTGGCTGCTCCACTAGCCGGATCACCAAAGTTCCAGTACCACTTATATGTTGGTTTCGAGGTAGTAGTCATATCATTAAACTGGACCGACGGGCCAGTGCAGCCCGAGGAGACCCATGTGAATGCAGCTACGGGAGGATTTGAGATTTGCAGGTCGAAATTGATAGTTTGTTCATTTCCACAGCCCTCAGCATTAAAGGCATATACCGTTATTATAACAGGGAAAACTCCTGCAGAATTAAAAGTATAAAAGCTGGGAAGTGAATACCAGTAAATCGTTTTGCCACTTACCGAAGTAGTCGAATCGGCATCGGCAGGAACAGGAGGATCAGAATAATCTACCAGGACATTCGCAGGGGAACCCGGAAGGTTTGTAAGATTCCACCGGATTGAGTCAGCGAGGTATGGTAAAGAGAGTTTGAATTTAAAAGGCGATCCAGTACAAACGGATGGGGTGTTTTCAATTCCATACTGGGAAGAAACACCTACTTTTTGAAAAAGATCTTTAATATTAGTCCCCGCATTATAGCCGTAGGATTCTGCGGCGCCAAAGCCATACGCTACTGCATTAAATCCGGAATCCGATTGTATACGTCTTTGGCCCGGGCCAACGTTCTGAACAAGGTATGAATAACCAGGATCCTGCGGGTGTGGGATGAAAAGAGATGGGCTAACCGATACTCCATCAATCTTAAATGAGCTGATAGCCGTTCCCGTATTAGGAATCACAACGCCATAATAATGAGAGAGAATATTAAAATTCGGCGTGGCATTCCACAAGACATCAGAAATATTTTGCTCTACCGGGCTCAAATAAATTACTTCCGGGTCTCCGGGAGCATCGTTGCCACAGGCTCTTTCTGAGGTAAAATATTGGGCTACTGTGATTGGCAGATCGGACTCGATTTTTTGAGGCAATGGGGTTGCCGGAATCTCGTAATAAAAATTATTGACTAATGGAAACGGAATGGGCAGGCCGTTTAAAGTAACCGCTGTCGAGGGATTGGAAACACAGATTCTGAAAATCGTGTTGGGTAAGGAACCTCCGGTTGGCACAGTCAGGTACTTTTTTCCCCATGCGTTTTTTGGGAAACTCTGCACCATATAATTATCAGATGATGATGAGCCCCCTGTACAAGTAATTGAAATACGTCCACTGCCAGAAAAAACGGCTATCCGTTTACAGGTTCCTGAAGCGGTGGCAATGCTTCGCACCCTCGATCCCGTTAGATCAACCCCAGAGCTTCCGGCATATTGCCCCATCACATTATAAATCTGGCCTTGAGTAAGCGTCACTGTAAAAGGTACGCCGGCCGCACGGGTAAGTGTATTTCCGGTAGGTATAATTTCCACTGTAGTAGTTCCTGTATCGCAGGCTATTACATAAAACCAGCAGTTAGAATTGCCGATGTTAGAATTATTGGTATAGTTAATAGAATAATATTCTCTACCCAGGGTTGGCGTTGGAAAGAGGATGGATGCTCCGGAAACACTCATGTTATAAATATGGGCATAAGCAACAATAGGCTTATCACTTACTATGTGGATGCCTTTGTCTTGTGGACCGAATGTCTCTGTTAGCAACCTGGCATCTTGTATCCCTGTCTTAGGCAAAGGGTTGGAGGTAAATATGGTATTTGCCGGGATGTTGGTATAAGTTTGGGTGTAGCCTGAGCCTGGGATACTTACCGTAACATTAGTAACCTGGTCAGTGGCAAAATACAGCACCATTTGCTGTCCATTTCCATTAGGACCAGTACCCACCATCACCTGGTGATAGCCATACCCTACCCAAAAATCTTTTCCCTTATTAGAAAAATCTTGCGAAAATAAACTCAATGCAATAAACGAAAAGCAACTAAATAAGCAACTAATTTTCCTCATCAGTGTGATATAAAAATTGAAAACGATTTTAAAATGTTTGACATTTCAGTGGTAAGTATGGATCCTCGAATTTACCAAAGAAAAGCCGTTTTTCTCGCTTGCCGGCGTGCTAAATTTTCCCGTAGACATTAAAAAAGCCGCATAGAAATGCGGCTTTTGTTAAGAACCTTTTGGTTCTGTAACCCCCAAAGAAAACATCGTAACCTGCAGTGGCGGGGTCAGGCCATCTGCTCTTATATTATTTTGTAAGCCGAATGGCTTCGCTCGCCAAGGCTGTGTAATCTTGTTTTATATGCACCACCCTGTAAAGAGTAAAAGCTGATAAGATTTTACTGGCTTTTTCTTTAAAGCAGTAACGACCCTTCTGTGCCGGTTCCGATCCAAAAACGAGCCCCAGGGTTTTAAAATCCTTCCCATCTCTACTAGCCTGCACATCCCAATAACCCTCACTCTCTGCTATCGTAGAACCCCAGGAAATACGAATGTTGTCCCCTGTCTTGGCCGCGCTCAAATTAGTAATAGTGTCCATATTCTGAGTATGGAGGCTCTGCGACATGGCCGTTACAGCAACCAACATAAATGCCACGGTATAAAAAACATGTCTCATCTCATCATTGCGTTTGATAAACAAATAGCTTCCCAATTGGCTATAGTAATGCAATAAATATGGATTGTGAGCGGCTTTAAAAAGAAATGGATTTGAAGCGATTTTCCCTGAATGGATCAAACACCCGCCGGAATACTACAGGTGAATTACACCTAACCTTACCGAATGCAGGTCCGGCAAAAAACTTAGCCTTAATAAGTCGAGAAATGTGCTAATAGCGCAAAGGTGGAGGTTGTAAAATTTACTCATTCGTTGTGGTTTAAAGTTAGTGGTCATTCGATGCAGGGCATCGCAACACAAGAATTGGAGAAAACTAGAAAGCAGCAATAATCAGAGGTAATCGTTGTCCGTTTCTGGTGCAAACATAGGAACTGTTTTTAATAAACCAAAAAAAATTTACCGTAATTTCCGAAGGGCTGTTTTTCCCACAGAGGGTCGCTCCTGTTAAAACGCCACTCAAAAAATCGCATCATCTCTCAGCTCGAAAGCCCCACATTATCTTATAAATTCTTAAAACTGTAACTCCCGGTTTCCTTCACGACTATCGTTTTCAAACTGTCCGATTGACAGTTGGAATTAAAAGCTAATTCTTCTGGAGCCTATATAAGCTGTTTCATCAATAAAAAACAACCTGGCTTAGAATGAACTCACTTGAAAGATTAAGGCTAAAACGGGGCAAAGGGCCCTTATATAAATAATAAAAATAAATATACAAGTGAATGTTTGAACTTAATAATTCACAAATACCTATAAAAAACTGTTTATCAATATATTATTTTAATATTTTTTGTTTTGTTGAATTTTA
>JAYTBG010000415.1:0-2811 GCA_043737055.1 Chitinophagaceae bacterium
TTTCTCCGGTGCAGGTGGTGCAATTATACCGAGGCCATCGCCGCCACCTGCAAGTGCTGATGTCCGGAATGCTTTCGGGATTTTCACCTGCATCATCAACATAAAAAAAAATAACCAAAGCGTAATATTAAACGCCTCCTCCGCCTCGGTTAGTGTCTTCACTAACCGTTCGCTGTGGTAAGTAAAAGTTCCCTACTGGCGCAGGTGTTCTGCCGCGGCATTTCACTTGTGTTCAAATAATCCAGGCGGCTTGAAACCGCAGAAAACATTAACCAATCAGATAAATATTTTAAGTTTAAAACTTAGTTAGGCTATAGCTTATTTAAACCCAATAGCGATTTAATAATTCCTGTAGACTAACAGTGTCAAATTTTAGAAAGCATCAAATCATTGTAAGAAAAGTTTAGTTAGTTTGCGATGGGATGTGTTGCAGGAGAAAACTTGGCTTTGCAAGTATACAATTACCTACCACAGCTTCTGATGGTTGGCGTTTGGAATTTTAAGAAGTAGGCAGACCAGCATTGGAGAAATAAAAGATATAAGCCAGGGTTATTATGCAACTACCTATTATGTGCGGGATGCGGGTGGTAATGTACTGAGTGTGTATGAAGATAATAATACTGCTGCAAGCAACGGGCCGCTCACACAAACAGAACTTCATTTGTATGGCAGCAGCCGGCTGGGGGTATACAATGTAAGTACCAATGTAGAAACAAATAACAGGGTACTCGTTTTAATGACCGGGGTTACCGCCGGCACGGGAGAAGTATTTACCTTTGCCCGGGGACAAAAGTTCTTTGAGTTAAGCAATCATTTGGGGAATGTGTTAGTAACCATCTCCGATAAAAAGATAGGCGTTGATGATGGAACCTATGGAGAAGTTTGCCCCCCTTGTGCACCACAACCGCCCGGCGTGCCTTCAGATTGCCCATGTTACTTGCGCCAAGACTCTAACACACCCGATGGTATTACTGATTATTACACGGCAGAAGTGGTAACGGCAAATGACTATTATCCGTTTGGTATGCAAATGCCGGGGAGGAAATATACTTCTGTATCTTCAGGTTACCGTTATGGGTTTAACGGTAAAGAGAATGATAATGAGGTGAAGGGTGAAGGAAATCAACAGGATTATGGGATGAGGATTTATGATCCGAGGTTGGGGAAGTTTTTGAGTGTTGATCCGATTAGTGAATTATATCCATGGTTTTCGCCCTATCAATTTGCAGGGAATACGCCAGTTTGGGCTATTGATCTAGATGGGTTAGAACCCTACGCTTACGCTTATAAATTTGCTAGTGAGGGTAACCCTAAACTTAATCTTTTTCATTCGGATAACGTAGTTAATATGTCGGGATCAACCAGCCCAACAAGCTGGAATAGCTTAGGTTGGCAAAGAGATCCTAAATACTTTTGGAATAACTATCAGAATACGCCATTAAGGCAAGGAAGCATTGAGCAAGAATAATCTTAAAGTTATTGCGAAAGGCGAAGCACCAATTGTTGATGAGCAATGGAATAAAACAATGAAAAAGTTTGGAAATGATGGTGTTTTAGACGAACCTATTCATCACCATCATCACAACAAAGGTTCAAATGCAATTCCCCTACCTAAATCAAAACACACGGGAAAGGGCTACACTAAAACTAACCATGGGATGAACAACCGTGGCGGGCTTTCCGTTTCCCAAACATCGGGCAGATTTATAAATAAAACATATAGTTTCTTGAATTTCATATCACTTTTTAATTCAAGCCCGAATGGAATGATTCACACTTTTCATTCAATGGGAACAGAGGGCCAAAATAGGGCATACCCAGTTTCACTTGGCGAACAATTGAAGGGTACAGAGTTTCCTGGACAATATTATGAGTGGAGATGGCTTGGAAAGCCAGCCGAGTCTCTGAGAGAAGTTCGATTTTTTAATGATTACGAGAAACGAGATGGCGTTTGGCGAGGAAAAGACCAAATAGGAGAGCCTATAAAAGTAGATACAAAAGGGAACGAAAATAAAATTTTATGAGCGGATTAGAATTTATTGAGCGACTTAAAGAAATTTGTCCATCAAGATCAAATCTTATAAGGGAGGGTTTTGAGGGTAGATTCCTTGATGTTATTTCATCTGGCTATAATCTACCACTTAAAGATTCAACTTCATTACATTCGGGAGAAGGTATAATAATTGGGCTAGTTAATGATTATGATGTCTCATACATACGTTTTGGGGATTATTCCTTTGAAAAAGACATTATTACTAATAATGAGAATTCCAAAGTGTTTTGTACCAGCTCTGGTACTTACATAGCTATTGAACCTTTAAATGGCGATATTGTGGAATTCGATAAGGATGATAATTCTTTAATCCAACGCTGCGCATTAAATGAAGTTTGTTTTTTAAATAGCTTGTTGTTTATTTTGCAGTTAAAGTCGCTTAAATTGCAAGGCGAAACCTCAAGTAATTGGCAAAACTTCGTAGATAATTTATTTGCAAAAGCCATTGAAGCAAGTGGAGGTAACATGTATAAAAATTTTTTGAAGCAATTTTTTGAGAACTACACAATACTGGCGCCGATTTGCCATTGGGCTTTGACCAGCGGCATATAAAGCTGTAATAAAATAAAATTTAGTAAGACCATCAGTAATAAAAAGCTGGTGGTTTTTTTCTGCGGCTACAGGTAAGCTGCCGCCATTAGAAAGTTGCCTACCGCCTCGGTTAGTGTCTTCACTAACCGTTCGCTGCGGTAAGTAAAAGTTAGCCGCCCTGCCGCAGGCAAAAGTTCAAATATCTTCATTGCAACTCGTAGAGCTTG
>JAYTBG010000416.1:0-33721 GCA_043737055.1 Chitinophagaceae bacterium
CGTTTTTTGGAGGAGGCGCTCTTCAGGGTTCAGTTCATTATCTGTGATGAGTTGCTCAATGGCTCCCTGGCTGAGGAAGGTGAAAATTTTGACCCAAGATTTTGCGTCAGCGTCGGACGCATTCAACCAAAACTGGTAAAACTGGTAAGGTGTAGTTTTTTGAGCGTCTAACCAAACGTTGCCTTGCTCAGACTTGCCAAACTTGGTGCCATCCGCTTTTTTAATGAGAGGGCAAGTGAATGCGAAGGCCTGGCCTCCTTCCTTTCGGCGAATCAACTCCGTGCCGGTTACAATATTCCCCCATTGATCGCTGCCGCCCATTTGAAGCTTGCAGTTTTTATTCTTATACAACCAGTAAAAATCATAACCCTGCACCAGCTGGTAAGTAAATTCTGTGAATGACATGCCGTTTTCAGACTCCAGCCTTTTCTTCACGCTATCCTTAGCCATCATGTAGTTTACAGTGATGTGCTTTCCGGCATCCCGTATAAAGTCCAGAAAACTAATATTTTTGAACCAATCAAAATTGTTAACCATTACCGCCGCATTGGGCAATGCAGCGTCGAAATTTAAAAATTTCTCCAGTTGTGCTTTTACACCTGCTACATTTTTAGCGAGCACTTCTTTACTTAGCATATTCCTTTCTTCGCTTTTTCCGCTCGGATCTCCAACCATACCCGTTGCACCACCAACAAGTGCATACGGTTTGTGCCCCGCTTTTTGCAGATGCACCAGCAGCAAGATGGGCACGAGGCTGCCTATGTGTAAGCTGTCTGCTGTAGGATCAAAGCCAATGTAAGCAGATGTAACTTCGCTGTTTAGTTGCTCTTCGGTACCGGGCATCATATCCTGGAGCATTCCTCTCCACCGTAATTCTTCTATAAAAGGGTTGGTCATTGGCCAAACTTGAGGTGATTTTATGGGCTGCAAAAATGAATCTTTTTTTTAAATTCAATCCATTTAATCTGATTCCGGGTAATTACTTTGATATCCAATTTTGTAACAAACTTTATTTGTATATGTTAACAATGATCGATCTTGTTAATATTGAGATTGTTCTCGGCTCATTTATTGTAATTTTAAATGTGGGGACATTTAGATATCAGACAATTTTGATCGTACAAATACGTTTCTCAACAGTAATTCAGTAGGATCCATCCATTTTCAATGCATATTAACATGAGACAAAGCTTTACTGCTTTAATTATTCTGCTACTGCTTTGCCCGTCTGCAGGCAGTGCTCAGTTTAGAAAATACTCCAACGAATTTTTAAATATTGGGGCCGGAGCTCGTGGCCTTGCAATGGGCAATGCGCAGGTAGCGAGTGCTAATGATGCCACTGCCGGTTATTGGAACCCGGCTGGCTTAACCGGGGTAAAAGACCACCCCAATGCAGGGATCATGCATGCCGAATATTTTGCCGGCATTGCCAAGTACGACTATGCTTCGGTCGCCATCCCCGTTCAAGACAACAAACGTACAATTGGCTTTTCGTTGCTGCGTTTTGCAGTTGATGACATTCCTAATACTTTGTATCTCGTGGAGCCAGATGGTAGTATTAACTACAATAATATCCAGACATTTTCCTCTGCAGATTATGCTTTCTTGTTTTCGTTTGCACAAAATTTAAAAGAAACTGAAAATAAAAGAATTAGTGTAGGAGCTAACGCAAAAGTTATTTATCGTAAAGTAGGCAAGTTTGCAAACGCCCTTGGTTTCGGCCTGGATGCAGGTATACAAATGCGGGGCGATAAGTGGCGGGCTGGCCTTGTAGCAAGAGACATTACCACCACTTTTAATGCGTGGACTTTTAAGTTTACTGAAAAAGAGAAAGAAGTATTATACCTCACCAACAACGACATCCCCGTAAAATCTACAGAACTTACTGCGCCAAGGTTAGTGCTTGGAGGAGGATATGAGTTTGGTGTAGGCAGCAATGTGAAGTTGCTGGCAGAAGCCAACCTTGATTTTACATTTGATGGCAAACGTAACACGGTTTTAAGCGGAAATACAGTGAGCGTAGACCCACACATGGGCCTGGAAGCAGCTATCAAAGATGTATTTTTCGTGAGGGCTGGCATCACTAATTTTCAACAAGCCTTAGCCGATGGCGACACAACCAATCAAAAGAAAGTGTGGATATACCAGCCAAGTTTGGGCGCTGGGTTTAAAATAAATAATATAATGTTAGACTATGCTTTCTCGAATCTTGCGAATCAGTCGAATCCCTTGTTTACCCATGTTTTCTCTTTAAGGATAAACTTTATAAAAAAAGAAGACTAATTAAAAATTATAACATCGTCATGATGAAAAAAATACTACTCGCATTTTTGATCTTAACCACGGTAAATGTACAGGCCCAACTAAATAATAGTTGGATTGACTACAGCAAAACCTATTATAAGTTTTCTCTTGCTAAAGATGAGTTATGCCGTATTCCACAAGCGGTTTTGGCCTCGGTGGGATTAGGAGCAACCAATGCAGATCATTTTCAATTATGGAGAAATGGTGAACAAGTTCGTTTGTTTACTAGCGTAACCAACACTCCGTTAGGTGCTGCTGATTACATAGAATTTTTTGGCAAAAAAAATGACGGTAAGCCAGATAATCAGTTGTACCGGATGCCGGATTTTCAGTTGAATGATGAATATAGCCTGGAGACCGATACAGCTTCCTTTTTCCTCACTGTAAATCCGGCTGGCGGAAATTTGCGGTTTCAATCTGCAGCCAATACTGCCCCAAGCGCAGTTACCCCGGACGCCTTTTTTATGAGGTCTGTAGACGTTTATTTTAAAAGCAACCTAAACCGTGGCTATGCAAACCGGGTGGGTGAATATGTCTATTCTTCTTCATACGACGAAGGGGAAGGATTTACATCAAATGACATCGTTCCAGCCAATACATTGCAACATCGTTTTCTAGGGCTGAACGTTTACCCTCTAGGGCCCGCAAATAGTTTGAGTGTAAGCGTAAATGCTTCCGGCAACGCTGAGAACACCCGTAACCTTCGCATCAATTTAAACGGTGCTGCAGGTGTGCAGATCTACAATGCCGGGATGCCATTTTTCACCTACCGCAAAGCAATTGTGGCCAACCTGCCTCTGACCAATTTTTCAGGAACCAGTGAGTTGACGGTAGCAGTATCCAATACCTCTAGTGTTTCTACCGACCGAATGGTGGTAGCGTCTATTGGTCTTACATACCCAGCAACCTTTAATTTCAACAATCAGAAACAATTTTACTTTGAGCTTGGTCCATCTGTAAATGGCAATTATCTGAACATAAGCAACTTTAATACTGCATCGGTACCACCAGTTTTATATGATTATACCACAGGCCGGCGTTACCTGGGCGAAATTGCATCTACCTCAGGCAGGGTAAAATTTGTGCTGCCAGCATCTGCGGAGCCAGTAAGAAAATTTATGCTTATTAGTTCTGAGGCGAGCAATACTAACGTTTTATCGGGTCTCGCAATAAGGAATTTTGTAAACTTCAGCGATCCGGCTAACCAGGGAGACTACCTGATCATTACTAACAAGGTACTCTTCAATGACGGAAATAACCACAACTATGTAGAAGACTATAGGGCTTACCGGTCATCTTCTGCAGGGGGGAGCTTCACAACTAAAACCTACACGATTGATGAGCTGACAGATCAATTTGCTTTTGGTATTAAAGGCCATCCATTCTCTATAAAAGATTTTATAAGGTTTGCTGATAGAAACTTTACTACGCAACCGAAATATGCACTGATTATTGGAAGGGCTGTAGACTACATTGACCATCATCGTTACGCTGCAAATACCAGCGTCATGGGCAAATTGAATTTGGTGCCAACGTTTGGCTGGCCTGCATCTGACATATTATTGAGCTCAGAGCCTGGGACAATTGTGCCGCTAGTACCCATTGGCAGGCTTGGTGTAATTAATGGGGCAGAAATAAATAATTACTTGCAAAAGGTAATCCAATACGAAGCAGCGCAAAAATCATTAAGTCCTAACATTGCAGACAAAGCCTGGATGAAAAAAATGATGCATGTAGCCGGCGGGAAAGATGTATCTGAGAATGAAGCGTTTCGAGGGTACATGAATGGTTATAAAAGAATTGCTGAAGACACCCTATTTGGAGCATCTGTAGAAACTTTTTCAAAAACCGCCACTGGCGCAGTTCAGCAGGCTAATACCCAGCGTATCGAAGAATTGTTTGAAGGTGGTCTTGGCCTCATAGGATATTTTGGCCACTCCTCTGCCAACACATTTGAGTTTAATTTGAGCAGCCCGGAGATTTATAATAATACTGGTAAATACCCATTTTTTAATGTTAGTGGTTGCGCCGCTGGTAACTTCTTCAATTTTGACCCTCAAAGAGTTGATGGTAAGATGTCTCTCTCTGAAAAATATGTATTGGCAAACCAGAAAGGCAGCATAGGCTTTTTGGCTGATAGCCATTTTGGAATTCCACCCTTTTTAAATTTTTACAATACAAATTTTTACACACTGTTTGGCAAAACGATGTATGGGAATACAGTGGGGAACCAAATCAAGCAAATCATCCAGAATCTTGGCGGTATGAACTCAAGCCTGGATTATTACACCCGCATTCACTTAGAAGAAATTTCACTTCATGGCGATCCCTTTATTAAAATGAATCATTTTACCAAGCCAGACTACGTAATTGAAGAGCCATTGGTAAAAATTTCGCCAAGCATTATCTCGGTAGCAGATGTTAGTTTCAAAGTGCAGGTAAACATGATGAACATTGGCCTGGCCACAGGCGACTCCATCTGGGTTTCCGTAAAAAGAAAACTTCCTAACGATAGCATAAAAACTTTGTACGACCGCCTGATCCCCGCAATCCGGTTTGAAGATTCCCTGGAGTTAACAGTGCCCATTAATCCAACCACGGACAAGGGGCTGAATCAAATGATAGTTTCCCTGGATTACAAAAACCAGGTGGTTGAATTGTTTGAAACTAACAATACCGTTACCAAAGATTTTTATGTATTTGAAGACGAGTTACGGCCAGCTTATCCTACAAACTATGCCATCGTAAACCAACAAAATATAACCTTTGTTGCCAGTTCGGCTAATGCGCTGGGCACCCAACGGCAATACCTGATGGAATTGGATACCACCCAACTTTTTAATTCATCTTTCAAAAAAGTATTCAACGCTGCGGGAACGGGGGGTACTGTGCAGTTCACCCCGGGTAACGTAACATTCAGCGATAGCACCGTATATTACTGGAGAGTAGCAATTGTACCATTGAACAATGCCGATATCATCTGGAATGGCTTCTCGTTTGTCTACCTTCCAACAAGTACCAGCGGAGTAAATCAATCCCACTACTACCAGCACCTGCAAAGCACATACGATGAAAATATTTCATTATCGGCCGACAGGAAATTAAAATTTAATGCAGAGAACACTTTTTTAAATGTATCTACAGGCAGTTTTCCTCCGAACAATTTTGACGTGGTGCAAATAAGTCTTGGCGTGTACGCAATATCTAACTGGTGTAATAATTTCAATACACTTCAGTTTGTTGTTCTTGACGGTATAACCGGAGCGCCAAAGCTAAATGCAGTGGTCAGCCCTACCCAGGGATCGTATGGAAGTAATTTTCCGACACCAAGGCCAAATCAATTTGAGTTCTCTTTTGCAACATCTACTCAAAGGAAGAGGATTATGGACTTTATCGACTCCATGCCGTCTTCCGCTACCATTGTCATGTATAGCCTGTTGCGAAACGGAACGGTAAACCGATATATCAATACCTGGAAAGCAGATGATGCACTGTTCGGTGTGGGTAATACCTTGTACCATAAGCTCTTCAATCTTGGCTTTACCAAGCTAGATTCGTTTACACATAATATTCCATTGTTGTTCAAATTCAATAAAGACAACTCTTACCCTACATACCAGGCGGTAGGTTCTGGGCCTGCCGATTCGGTCGAACTACTTACCGCTTCTATACCGATTACCCTTACAAGAAGGCAAGGAATGATTTCTTCTCCCGTTTTCGGTCCCGCAAAATCGTGGAAAGATTTCCATTGGAGAGGCTATTCACTGGAGACCAATACAAAAGATTCAGTTCAATTTAATGTGATTGGGATAACCCAGGCTGGTGCAGAAACTACGCTTTACTCAATCGACTCAACAACCAAAGACCTTGACATATCGGGTATAAGTGCATCCCAGTATCCATTTGTCAAATTGCAGATGGAAAACTTTGATCCGGAAAAGGGCAGCCCTTACCAGCTTCGATACTGGAGATTAAATTATTTACCTGTGCCCGAAGGAGCAATTTCCCCTAATATTTTATTTACTATGCGGGATACTGTTCAACAGGGAGAAATGCTCAATTTCGCAGTGGCATTCAAGAACATCAGTCCTACCCCGTTTGACAGTTTGTTGAAAGTAAGAATTACAATCAAGGACCGTCAGAATGTAGATCACATCGTGAATTTGCCGCCTAGAAAAGCATTAGCAGCCAATGACACACTGATCGTAAGCTACTCTTTCAACACCAATATTTACCCGGGACGAAATACGCTTTCCGTAGATGTAAATCCTGACAACGATCAGAACGAACAGTATCACTATAACAACGTGCTGTTCAAAGATTTTTTTGTGATAGAAGATAAATACAATCCCCTGCTGGATGTGACCTTTGATGGTGTTCACATTTTGAATAAGGATATTGTTGCGTCAAAGCCTGGCATTCTTATCAAATTAAAAGATGAAAGCAGGTTCTTAGAATTAAAGGACACTGCCTTGCTAAAAGTGCAGGTCCGTTTTCCTGACCAAACTTTACACGATTATCACTTCGGCGACACTATGATCTTTATCCCCGCCAATCTTAGTGCCGGAGAAAATACAGCAAGCATAGATTTCAAGCCGTTCTTTGCAGAAGATGGAGAGTATGAACTCATCGTAAGCGGTAAAGACGTAAACGGAAACAAAGCGGGAGCGTTGGATTACCACGTGAGTTTTAGCGTCATTAACAAACCGATGATCTCCAACTTACTCAACTATCCCAATCCATTCACGAGCTCCACTGCCTTTGTGTTTACAGTAACCGGCAGCGAAATACCTCAAAATATCCGAATCCAAATATTGACCATTACCGGTAAAGTGGTAAGAGAAATTACTAAGGATGAGCTTGGCCCCATTCACATTGGAAGAAATATTACAGACTTTAAATGGGACGGTACAGATATGTATGGACAGAAGCTAGCTAATGGTGTGTATATCTATAGGGTACTAACTAATTTAAACGGCAAGTCGCTTGACAAGTACAGAGCCGAGGGCGATAATACAGACAAATTCTTTAATAAGGGCTACGGCAAAATGTACCTGATGCGGTAAAACTTTTAGGGCTTTAAAATAACCACTGGCTGCTTCTTAGGAGGCAGCCTTTTTCTATTTACTTTTGCTGCCAAATTATGAGCGTACATGGCTAAGATATCCATCAATATAGCAACAGGGAGTTTACAAAAGGATGAAATAATTGTGGGTATAGACCTGGGGACTACCAACAGCCTCGTGGCAATCATACACCCCGACACGAAACAACCAGTTGCATTAAAGGAACACGATGGACTAGCATTAGTGCCGTCAGTAATTTATTTTGACAAATGGGGAGGTGTGACAGTAGGCGAGGAAGCCCGGCAGTACCTGGTAACCGAACCCACTCAAACTATTTTTTCTGCTAAAAGATTGATGGGTAAAAGCTACAATGATCTGCGAACCCATGCCGATGCTCTTACCTACAAAATTATTGACGATAACAAAGAGAGTCTTGTAAAAGTGCAGGTAGGCAATACATTTTATTCGCCTGTGGAGCTTTCATCTTACATTTTAAAAGAACTTAAAAAAAGAGCAGAGCATATTTTAAAAACAACGGTAAACAAAGCTGTCATTACGGTTCCTGCATATTTTAACGATGCACAGCGGCAGGCAACAAGAGATGCGGGTAAATTAGCAGGGCTAGATGTTCTTCGTATCATAAATGAGCCTACAGCAGCAAGTCTTGCTTATGGCTTTGGTTTGAATGACGCCGAGCAAAAGACGATTGTTGTGTACGATCTTGGAGGGGGCACATTTGATGTTTCAATCTTGCGGCTCGCTGCGGGTATTTTCGAGGTACTCTCTACCCATGGTGACACCTACCTTGGGGGCGATGATATGGACAATGCCATTGTGCAATACTGGTGCGAACAGGTGGGCTTGGAGCGAACAGAATTAAATCAAAACAAATCATTGGCCCAGGCCTTACGTCTAAAAGCTGAGGAAGCCAAAAAGCACCTAACCCATAGCGATAGTTACAGCAGTTCATTTAATGGTGAGACATATAGTCTGTTAAAGGATACTTTTGAAACATTGATACAGCCTATAATAGAAAAGTCGATGGCTAGCTGCCGCAGTGCTTTAAAGGATGCAGGTTTAAAGCCGTCAGATATTGATAGCATTGTGATGGTAGGCGGAAGCACGAGGGTTCCGTTGGTAAAGAAGACCGTCAGCGCTTTTTTTGGTAAGCAAGTAAACGACACCGTAAATCCTGATGAAGTCGTAGCACTTGGGGCGGCAATACAGGCCGACATTCTTGCCGGCAATAATAAAGACACACTATTGCTCGATATCACCCCGCTTAGCTTAGGCATAGAAACGGCCGGAGGGCTCATGGATGTACTAATACCAAGAAATGCAAAAATCCCTGCAAAGGCCGCACGGCAATACACCACCCAGGTAGATGGTCAGCCGGGCATGCGAATCAGCGTTTACCAGGGGGAAAGAGATCTTGTGGCAGACAATAGAAAATTGGCAGAATTTAATTTGACAAACATACCCGGTATGCCAGCAGGATTACCTAAAGTGGAAATAAATTTTTTAATAAATGCCGACGGTATTTTAACGGTTTCGGCGAGGGAATTAAGAAGCGGGGTGGAGCAAAGTATAGAAGTAAAACCTCAATATGGAATAACGGATTCCGACGTAGAAAAAATGCTGCAGGAATCTTTGGATTATGCAGAGGAAGACGTAGCATCCCGTGCGCTTGCTGAAGCCCGGACAGAGGGAGAACAATTATTAAAAACTACAGAAAGATTTTTACAGAAAAATACTGAACAGCTCTTAAAAGAAGAACTGCTTCAAACAGCTGCGGCAATGCAAGCCTTGCAGCTTGCTATTACGATGACCGACCGCCATCTCATTCAAACAAAAACCGAAGAACTCAATGATATATCCCGGCCATACGCAGAGAGGGTTATGGACAAAGCAATTTCCCTGGCCATGCAGGGCAAAAAGGTTTTGTAAATAATGCCGGAATTTTAAACCAGGTGACTAAGATGTAAGGCCAAAATGATAAATGAAAGGCTCAATAACAACTACGATTTTTTACGAATTTTTGCAGCTACCTGTATTTGCTTTACGCATTCTTTTAACCTGCTAAATAAGGATGGCTTTGAGCCTTTGATGCGTATTTCCGGAAGCCAATACGACTTTTCGTTTATAGGCCTCAGCATTTTTTTCTCTGTTAGTGGCTATCTTATAACAAAGAGTGTGTACACCTCTTCCTCTTTGCAGAGTTATTTTTGGAAACGCTTTTTGCGCATTCAACCGCTGCTTATGATTGTTTGTGTACTGTCCGTTTTTATTATCGGCCCGGTTTTTACAACCTTGCCTGCGACCGAATATTTTAAAATCCCTGAAACATACAGCTATTTTAGAAACATTTTTCCGGCAACTGGTATTCAATTCGTCTTGCCGGGTGTTTTTGCCGATAATTTTCATCCAAATGTTGTAAACGGTTCGTTATGGACGCTCGTTGTAGAAGAACGCCTTTATCTGTTGGTAAGCGTTTTTTTCTTTTTTAAAAAACAGGGGAAATCTTTCGCTTTGTTGGTTCTACTCTTTAACATCACGGTTACGTTAAAAAGCGTCTTTTTTCAAGGGTCAGTTCTAGAATACCTGAAAGGCAGTCATATTTTTTATGCGCTACTATTTCTGAATGCGGGAGCTCTGTACCAGGTGGGTTTTGATTTTAAATATTTTGCAAAACCTAAACTCTCATGGGTAGCACTTTTGTTGCTGGTGCTATCCTTTTTCTATAGCTTCTTGCAATTTTTGCAAGTCCTGATTATACCGTTGTGTGTAATTATGGTGGCCAATGTGCGGGCCGCAACCAACAACGCAGCTAAGTGGGGAGACTTTACCTATGGTGTGTATATTTTCTCCTTTCCTGTCCAGCAAATTTTTATTGCCATAAAGCTGGTACCTGAAAATCCTTATCTGTTGTTTGTGGTAACTATGTCTACTGTGTTGCCGCTAGGGGCACTGAGCTGGCACCTGCTCGAAAAAAAATGTCTTCGCCATAAGGATCTGGTTGCCTAGCTGCCAGCCTTTTGAAGGCTTTGAATCCGATTTACATACTTTCCTATCATGTCAAATTCAATGTTAACCACACCTTCTTGAAGAAGCTTATGCATGTTGGTGTGTTCGAAAGTATATGGAATGATAGCTACCCTGAAACTGTTGTGGGTGATGTCGAATATGGTGAGGCTGATGCCATTGATTGTAATAGAGCCTTTCTCAATAATTAGAGCTGAAAATTTCTCATCCATCAAAAATCGGTACTCCCAACTTCCATTTTTTTCAGTGATCGAGGAGCATGTGGCTGTTGTGTCTACATGACCTTGCACTATATGCCCATCTATACGGCCATTCATTTGCATGCAGCGCTCCAGGTTTACTAAGTCCCCAACATCCAGTTTACTCAAATTGGTTTTGCTGAGGGTTTCGGCAATAGCCGTTACTTTATGACATCCGTTCTCCAACTCTTCTACCGTAAGACACACTCCGTTGTGGCTGATACTCTGATCAACTTTAAGTGCCTCCTGAATGGGTGACTTTACCCAAAAGCTAAGGTTACTTCCCTTGCTTTCTATGCCTGCGATAGTTCCTATGGTTTCAATGATCCCTGTAAACATGGATCAAATTTCGGAAAATGTTACAAGAATTTCTTTTTTTAAAGAAAACTGTTATCTTTGCCACCCTGCCGAAAGAAACGGCAGAATTTTTTCATTTAAAGGAGGTATATACAATGCTTATTATCGATTCTAAAGATTGCGAAAACATAGACAAGGCTCTTAAAAAATACAAGAAGAAGTTTGAGAAAAGTCGTGTTTTGTTGCAGTTAAGAGAAAGACAGGCCTTTATCAAGCCATCTATCAGGCGTCGCACCGAAATGCTAAAGGCTGTCTACAAGCAGCAGTTAGAGGGTGGCAAATTCGATTAATCAGGTATTTAGGCCCGTAACATATTCAACTGATAGCCGGTTATTACTAACTTTGGTTATCAGTTTTTTTATGCCTTCAACTCTCATAAACAATATACAGGATTTTCTAGGATACCTTAAGTATCAAAAGCGGTATAGCAGGCACACCCTTATTTCTTACGAAAATGATCTTAACGTCTTTAAGGTTTTTTTGGAACAAGAGTTTGGAGAAGCCAGTGCAGAGGGTGTGAAGCCAGCTTTTGTTCGCACTTGGCTGGCTAGTCTCAAAGAACAAGGCCATTCCTCCAGAACAATAAACCGCAAGATTTCTAGTTTACGCTCGCTTTTTAAGCACTTGCTCAAAAAGGAGATCATCTCAGAAAGCCCAATGGGTTCCATATCCTCTCCAAAGAATGCCAAAAGGCTTCCACAGTTTGTTGATCAGAAGGACATGGATACACTGTTCACTCATGTTGAATTCTCGAACGATTGGCAGGGGGCAACTGAACGTTTGATGATACAGATTCTTTACAATTGCGGTCTGCGCCAGGCGGAGCTTATTAGCCTTCAACAAAATCATATCGATCTTTCAAATGCTGTGATAAAGGTTTTGGGTAAGGGCAACAAGGAAAGAATTATCCCGATAAGCTCCGAGTTAAAGCGGAGCCTACAGGATTACATGCAACTAAAACTGCATACCTTTCCAGATATCCCGCCAAGGCATTTGCTACTTAATAAAAGAGGCAAAAAGTTGTATCCAAGATATGTGTACGATGTCGTGAAGAAATACCTTAGCCTTGTTACAACAATCGAGAAAAAGAGTCCCCATGTTTTACGCCATAGTTTTGCCACACATCTCACCAATAATGGGGCTGACATTAATGCCATAAAGGAATTGATGGGCCATAGTAGCCTGGCTGCAACCCAGATTTATATCCATAACAGTATTGAAAAACTCAAGAGTGCCTATAAAAAAGCACACCCCAAGGCTTGATGTGAACAATTGCTAAAACCCCTGTTTTTTATTTTGTATTAATCGGGCAGATTGGTAACTTTAGTATCGATTAAAAGCCAAACCTTCACCTTTCAAAAGTAGCGTTAGCCTATGTATTAAAAGTTACCTCACCAGATTGATTCACTCACTATTAAATCAAGAGAATTATGAACGTAAACATTCAAACAGTGCATTTTGATGCAGACTCCAAACTGATATCATACATTGAAAAGAAAATAAGCAAGTTGTCACAATTTCATGATGGCATTACCAAAGTGGATGTGTATCTGAAACTTGATAATGTAGTACACAACATAAAAGATAAGATAGCAGAGATTAAAGTTATTATTCCCCGTCATGAATTTTTTGTAAAGCATTCCTGTAAGTCATTTGAGGAAAGCTTTGACGAAGCTATGGATGCTGTTATCACACAGATCAAACGCAAAAAAGAAAAGCTCGCAGCTTAATTCAATAGCTTTGTTCAATAGATGAAACCTGCTTCTTCTGAGGCAGGTTTTTTTAATATTTTCCCTAACGGAAAAAAACTCCAAAAAAAACTTTTGCAAAGTTTTTGTATTAACCATTTTCACCTACCTTCGCCTTCCTAAAAAAAAAGGTATTCAAGTGTACCTGATTATTGGGTAAGTTCTTTAAGATTTTGCGGGGTCAAGCCATTTAGAATTTAGATTAGGGCGGAATTTCATTCCTGATTATTATAATTCCTAAAGCAATTTGCCGAAATAGCTCAGTTGGTAGAGCAACTGATTTGTAATCAGTAGGTCGCTGGTTCGACTCCAGTTTTCGGCTCTATAATGAGTTTTGGGCAGATGGCCGAGTGGTTAAAGGCGACAGACTGTAAATCTGTTCTCTTCGGAGTACGTAGGTTCGAAACCTACTCTGCCCACAGGAAAATTGATGATTATCCGATTTGATAATTTGATGATTGATTAGTTCTTTTAAATTTTGAAGTTTTGTAATGCCATTTGGCAAGTCCGATAGTTATCGGATCAAATCTTTAAGTCGATTAGCGGAAGTAGCTCATTTGGTAGAGCGGTAGCCTTCCAAGCTTCAGGTGGCCGGTTCGAGCCCGGTCTTCCGCTCAGGTTAAGTTGTCAGGGAAAAAGATGACAGATGACAGTAGTTGCCTCTGTCAACTCACAACGGTCAACTGTCATCTTAGTTTGACAAAAGCCGTCGTAGCTCAGGGGTAGAGCACTTCCTTGGTAGGGAAGGGGTCGTGAGTTCGATTCTCACTGATGGCTCAATCTTCTCGTTGAAGCGCTAAGGCTGGAAAAAAAAATTAGTCGTCGGTTCATAGACATAAAATGCGGACCATTTTTCAAAACAATTATTAAAAATTAAACAATGGCAAAAGAATCATTCAAGAGGGATAAACCCCATCTTAACGTTGGTACCATCGGTCACGTAGATCATGGTAAAACAACACTAACAGCCGCTATAACCGATGTTTTGTCAAAAAGAGGTTTAGCGGAGAAAAAAAATTATGATGATATTGATGGTGCTCCTGAAGAAAAAGAAAGGGGTATTACGATTAATACAGCTCACGTAGAATATGCTACTGATTCTCGTCACTATGCTCACGTAGATTGCCCGGGTCACGCCGATTATGTGAAGAACATGATCACTGGTGCTGCTCAAATGGACGGTGCTATCCTTGTAGTTGCGGCTACTGATGGTCCTATGCCACAAACAAAAGAACACATCTTGTTGGCACGCCAGGTAGGTGTACCTCAGGTAGTTGTTTTCATGAATAAAGTAGATTTGGTTGACGATCCGGAATTATTAGAATTGGTAGAAATGGAAATCCGTGAACTGTTGACATCATATGGTTTTGATGGTGATAATACTCCAATTATACAAGGTTCTGCAACTGGTGCTTTAGCAGGTGAAGAAAAATGGATTGCAAAAATCAACGAATTGATGGATGCAGTTGATAGCTACATTCCTCTACCTCCAAGGTTGGTTGATCTTCCGTTCCTAATGAGTGTTGAGGATGTATTCTCTATCACTGGTCGTGGTACTGTCGCTACCGGTCGTATCGAAAGAGGACGTGTTAAAGTTGGTGAAGCTGTAGAAATCGTCGGTCTAATGGAGAAATCTCTTCCTTCAGTATGTACTGGTGTTGAGATGTTCAAAAAATTATTGGACGAAGGTGAAGCTGGTGATAATGCAGGGCTTTTATTACGTGGTATTGAGAAAACTCAAATCCGTCGTGGTATGGTTCTTTGCAAACCAGGTTCTATCACTCCTCATACTGATTTCAAAGGTGAAGTTTATGTTCTTAGCAAAGAAGAAGGTGGTCGTCATACTCCATTCTTTAACAAGTATCGTCCTCAATTCTACTTCCGTACTACGGATGTAACAGGAGAAGTTACTTTGAATGAAGGAACTGAAATGGTCATGCCTGGTGATAACACTAACTTAACTGTTAAGTTGATTCAACCAATCGCAATGGAAAAAGGTTTGAAGTTTGCGATTCGTGAAGGTGGTCGTACTGTAGGTGCTGGTCAGGTTACTGAGATTTTAAAATAAAAAAAGCCCCTCAGTCCCCAAAGGGACTTGGGAAGCTTTTTAAATAATAACAAAGTACCTTTGGTTTCTAACCTTGGGTACTTTGTACTTTAAAGTTCTTTCAATATTCAGAGTGTTTCAAAGTCCCCTTCAGGGGATCCAGGGGCTACTCTTTTTTGCGGGCATGGTGCAACGGCTAGCATACGGGTCTCCAACACCCTTGATCTGGGTTCGAATCCTAGTGCCCGTGCAATCAACGTTTAATACGTTTAGGGGTTAACGTTCGACGTTTTTACCTTGAGCGAGTTAAACAAGTTAAACGGTTTAAACGATTTAAAAATGAACAAACTAACGGCCTTCATTAGAGATTCTTACAAAGAGTTGACTGAGAAAGTGAGCTGGCCAAAGTGGGCGCAGCTTCAGCAGTCTACCATGATTGTATTGGGAGCTACTATTTTCATTACCGCTATTGTAGCATTGATGGATTTTGTAGCTAATGGATCAATGAAATTTATTTATTCTCTATTTGCTTAGTATTATGACCGAACTAATAACAACAGAAGCGCTTAAATCTGAAAAAGATGGCAGGTGGTATGTACTGAGGGTAGTAAGTGGCAAGGAGCGTAAAATAAAAGAATACCTGGATAAAGACATTATCCGCAATGGTTGGGACAAAATAATCAAACAAATATTTTTACCGGTAGAAAAAGTGTACAAAGTTCTAAACGGTAAGAAAGTGATGCGTGAGAGGAATTTCTATCCCGGTTATATCATGATGGAGGTTGAGGATGGAAAACTTACTGATGATATTATTCAGCATGTAAGCAATATCAGCAACGTAATGCACTTTTTAACCGATGGGAAAGGATCCAAAGGAAATATCATTTCCTTACGCAAAGCAGAAGTAAACAAAATGCTGGGCAAAGTAGATGAAATGTCTGACATCGGTGGTGTAACCATGAGTGAACCTTTCATCATTGGTGAAACCATCAAGATTATTGATGGACCATTCAACGACTTTAATGGTGTTATTGAAGAAGTAAGCGATGAAAAGAAAAAACTGAAAGTACAGGTAAAGATATTTGGTCGTGCAACTCCGGTGGAGTTAAGTTACATGCAGGTGGAAAAAATAATTTAATTGTTATAATTTATCAACGAGGTTATGAAAAAAATCATTTTATCCATGGTAGCTTGTACTGTTTCTGCTCTTCTAGTAGCTCAGCCCCCAAAAGTTGCAGCAAACAAAGGATCTGTTTTCGGTGCTAAGGTTTCTGAAGAGGGTGCGATTTCAGCTAATCTTTTGGCAGAAAACCTCACGCAGGCAGGTCAAACGAGAGAGGTAAAGGTGATTGGTAAAGTTTCCGAAGTTTGCAAAGCAGAAGGCTGCTGGGTTCGCATGGAAACCAAAACAGGTTCTATGTTGGTGAAAATGAAAGATCACGCATTTTTAGTACCTGTAGCCTTGGAAGGCAAAACAATTGTGGTTGACGGCATAGCTACATTTAAAGAAACCTCAGTAGAACAACTACGCCACTTTGCAGAAGATGCGGGAAAATCACAAAAAGAAATCGAGCAAATAAAAGATCCTAAAAAAGAAATTGTTTTTCAGGCAACTGGGATCAAGGTTCTTTAAATTCTAAATAATTACCCTTTTCGCCTCATCTTCACCAGATGGGGCTTTTTTGTAATCCTGAAAATGACAGCAATTATTCATTCAATGTACACTATGTTTTACAGGGGATGGTTTGTCATAAAATATTGGCTTTATTGGGTCCTTTTTTTTGAAGCAGCCCGGTTGCTTTTTCTTGTCTCAAATTTTGCAGAGATTAGAACTGGAGGTGGGAGAGAATCTTTTTTAGCCCTTTGGCACGGGCTTCAAATGGACTTGTCTACTGCAGCATACATTACATTACCAATCTCCCTTTTTGTTTTACTTTCTGTATTCATCGGGCTATTTCGAAACTCCGTTGTTTACCTCGTTTATACATTGCTGGTTTTATTGCTAGTTTTATTTATAGTATTTGCAGATGTTGGCCTGTTTCGAGCCTGGGGCTTCAGGATAGATGCTACGGCTCTGAGGTATTTAACCAATCCCAAAGAGGTTTGGGCGTCTATCAGCCACTTACCCATTTTAGTAATTGCGGTTGTGTTTCTGCTTGTATACTTTTTCCTGATTTTTGTTTGCAGAAAACTACTTCGACAATGGGAACATTTATTACAGCCTTCTGGCAGACATATTTTTTCTTTTGCCCTCGTATTGCTCCTCACTGTTTCTTTTATTGTTCCGATAAGGGGCGGTATTCAGCTTGCCCCGCTCAATCAAAGCAGCGTATACTTTTCCCAAAATAATTTTTCCAACCAGGCGGCACTTAATGCCTCCTGGAACCTCGTGCGTTCTCTCAGCCGCAGAATAGGTAATTCTGTTAACCCATTTATAGTGGCAGATACTAGTTTGGTCAACAAAGTTGTCGATAGTCTTTTGGCTAATCGCCTTGGCGCTGGGTATCAACGTTTGCCAACTAATGACACAACGAAGCCCAATGTGATTATTATAGTTTGGGAAAGTTTTACTTCCAAGGCTGTTGACCTTAGGGTCGACGGTAAGGAGATTACGCCTGGCTTTAATAAACTCACAAGGGAAGGAGTATATTTTTCTAACATATATGCAACCGGCGATCGCACCGACAAAGGAATTGTAGGGATTTTAAGTGGCTATCCGGCCCAGCCTATTACCTCCATCATAAAGGAACCAACAAAAGCGGCAAAGCTTCCCATGTTAAGCAAAATGTTTAGAGGGGCGGGTTACGAAACAGCTTTTTATTATGGTGGAGAATTGGAGTTTGCAAACATGAAGGCTTACCTTCTACAAGGAGGGTTTAACCGATTTGTTACGGTAGATGATTTTAAGAGTAAAGACAAAAACTCTAAATGGGGGGCTCACGATGGGGTGGTAATGGATCGCCTAAAGCAAGATTTATTGCAAATGCCACAGCCCTTTTTTAGTACATGGCTTACTCTGAGCAGTCACGAACCTTATCAAATTCCCTGGGTGTCCCTCTTGCCCGAGGCGACTGATGGTTCCAAATTTCTGAGTTCTTTGCACTATAGCGATTCGGTCGTTTACAATTTCGTAGAACATGCCCGCAGACAACCTTGGTGGGCTAATACGCTTGTAGTCATAGTGGCAGACCATGGGCATCGCCTCCCGACGGCACAAAGTAAGCATGATGATTTCCAAATTCCTTTATTGTTTTTGGGAGGCGCCTTACAATATTCAAATGATATAATTGACAGGATAGGTTCCCAGACAGATATCGCTGCTTCCTTACTCAGGCAGGTAAACATGCCAGCCGGTTCGTTCAAGTGGAGCAGGAATTTGTTTGATAGCACTCAAAGCCCGTGGGCATTCTTTACTTTTAATAACGGCTTTGGGCTTGTACAGCCGGGCAAACAATTGGTTTTTGATAATATTGGTATGCGACCTATGAGCAAGGTGGGCACCGTAACAGACAAAGACATTTTTATCGGCAAGGCCATCCAGCAGGCTGCTTTTCAGGATTACCTGGATAGATAGCACATATTTTCTATACGGTGCCAAATACTTTAAAATCTTGCAGCTTATCCCAAAATAAATTCCTACTTTTGCCGCCCCAATTAGTTCTTTATGGAATATTTCTTCGTTGAGGAGAAATCTGGGAGTTCCGGATAACCCGGAACGTTATCACCAAAAACATTTAAAAAATGGCAAAAGAAATCACCGGCTATGTTAAGCTCCAATGTAAAGGAGGACAAGCCAATCCGGCACCACCAATCGGACCTGCTCTGGGTTCAAAAGGTCTAAACATCATGGAGTTCTGTAAGCAGTTTAATGCAAGAACACAGGATAAACCCGGCAAAATCCTACCAGTATTAATTACTGTGTATGCAGACAAATCATTCGAATTTGTTATTAAAACTCCCCCCGCTCCAGTTCAATTAATGGAAGCTGCCAAAATTCAAAAAGGTAGTAAAGAACCAAACCGTGTTAAGGTTGGTAAAGTTTCCTGGGATCAGGTAGAAGAAATCGCAAAAGATAAAATGGTAGATCTGAATGCCTTTAGTGTAGAAAGTGCTATGCGAATGATAGCCGGTACTGCTCGCAGTATGGGATTAACTGTAGATGGTGCTGCACCATGGGAGAAAAACTAATCGTCAACCTGTCTGCCGAAAGGCAGGCCTTAATATATAATTGAAATGATTACTAAAAAAAGAAAAGTAGCAAACGCTAAGGTTGACGCCAACAAAGCTTATACGCTTAAAGAAGCCTCAGCACTGGTGAAAGAAATAAACACAACCAAATTTGACAGTTCAGTAGATCTGCATGTTAAACTAGGAGTAGATCCTAAGAAAGCAGATCAGGCCATTCGTGGAACTGTTTCTTTGCCCCACGGCACGGGCAAAACCAAAAAAGTATTGGTTTTGTGCAATCCGGATAAAGAAGCAGAAGCTACAGCAGCCGGTGCAGACTTTGTAGGGTTGGACGAATTTATTACAAAAATTG
Source organism: Chitinophagaceae bacterium (assembly GCA_043737055.1). GTDB lineage: Bacteria > Bacteroidota > Bacteroidia > Chitinophagales > Chitinophagaceae > Ferruginibacter. The sequence continues at coordinate 19,344 of JAYTBG010000416.1, forward strand.
AAGGTGGTTGGACAGATATTGATGTCATCGTAGCCACTCCATCCGTGATGCCTAAATTAGGTAAACTGGGTAAGATTTTAGGTCCACGTAACCTAATGCCAAATCCTAAAACCGGTACTGTAACAAATGATGTTGCTGGAGCTGTTAAGGATTTGAAAGGTGGTAAAATTGCATTTAAAGTTGATAAGGTGGGTATTATTCATGCATCTATTGGCCGTGTAAGTTTTGCACCGGAAAAATTAGCTGAAAATGGCCAGGAATTTATCAATGCCATCATCAAATTAAAGCCATCTACTTCTAAAGGAACTTACCTAAGAGGGTTAAGTATGGCGAGCTCTATGAGCCCGGGCATTATGGTTGACACAAAATCTGTCCTAAACTAAAGTTCCCCTTTTGCTCCTGAAGAGGAGGAATAATTGGAACATTTAAAAATAATTGAAATGACAAAACAGGAAAAAAACGAAGTGATCGATTTGCTGAAAGGCAAGTTCGCTCAATACAGCAATTTCTACATTACTGACACCGAAAGCTTAACTGTTGCACAGGTTACTAACCTGCGCAGGCATTGCTTTGATAAGCAGGTAGAAATGAAAGTGGCCAAAAACACTTTGATAAAAAAAGCATTGGAAAGTTTGGATGCAGAAAAGTATGCAGGTGTTTATGATTCTTTGCACCAGGTAACTGCGCTTTTATTCAGTGAGAATCCAAAAGATCCGGCTGTAATTCTGAGCAGTTTTCGTAAAGCAAACAACAACGAAAGGCCAGTCTTAAAAGCGGCTTTCATTAACGGTGACGTATTCGTTGGCGACAATCAATTGAAAGCACTTACTCAGATCAAAACTAAGAATGAGTTGATAGGTGAAGTGATTGGATTGTTGCAGGCTCCTATTCAACGTGTGTTGGGTGCATTGCAAAATAGAGACGCAGCAAAAGCTGAAGAAGCAACTGAAGCTCCAGTAGCTGAAGCGGCAGTAGCAATGAAGGCTCCAGCGGCAGAGGCAGCAACAACCGAAGCGCCGGCAGCAGCGGAAACAACTGCGGTAGAAACACCATCAACCGAAGCACCAGCAGCAGAGGCGCCCGCCACTGATGCCCCGACGGCTGAAGAAGCAAAACCAGAATAATAATATCACCTGGCCTGACGGTATATAAAAGGCGAAACAATTTTTTTAAACTCCCGCCGGAGTCACAAACAATGAAGGCGGAAAAAATGTAATTAAAATGGCAGACGTAAAAGTATTAGCAGAAAGCTTGGTAAGCTTAACAGTTAAAGAAGTTCAGGAATTGGCTGAATTCTTAAAATCTGAATATGGTATCGAACCAGCTGCAGCTGCAGTAGTGGTTAGCGCAGGCGGCGATGGCCCTGCAGCAGTTGAGGAAAAAACAGCTTTCGACGTTATCTTGAAAGCAGCAGGTCCTAACAAACTAGCTGTAGTTAAAATCGTTAAAGACCTTACCGGTCTAGGTTTGAAAGAAGCTAAAGATTTAGTTGATGGCGCTCCAAAACCAATTAAAGAAGCGGTTGATAAAGCAACAGCAGAAGAACTTAAAACTAAATTAACTGACGCAGGTGCTGAAGTTGAAATAGCTTAATAACGATCACGATCTTAATAAAACGTCCCCGATTTTTTCGGGGACTTTTTTATGTCTCGCCCATTTGCCAAGCGAGCATCAAAAGGAGCATGCCTTCTTTCAACCCTAAAGATGAATTACCAGGCTTTGTAACTTTTACATCACACGCCCCTTTTTCGTGGAGAAACCGCACAATTTTCCCCAATGTATGGCTTTGCTGCCACTCTATTCGCTGACCCTGTGTTGGAATAATTCTTGAAACTCTCTTCCAAAATTTAGCATGAAAAAGTTTTTAGTCTGTGCCACCTGTTTGTTCTGTTTTTTAACCTCCAGTGCTCAACAAGTTGACCGCATAAATACGACGCCGACAACAGCCACAAAGAAACCGGGTATTTACAAAATGAAATATAAAGTTGATATACCGCTAACAGCAGCGGGTGTCGGGTGGACGCTGTTTGCATTTACTAAAATCTATGGGAGGGATAGGGTGCCGGATGCTGAAATTCTAGCCCTAGATCCAGCTAATGTAAACTCGTTTGACCGGCCCGTTACCATGAAGTATTCTGAAAAGGCTAAGAGCTCCAGCGACTTGCTTTTTTATGGTTCAATGCCTGCGCCGTTGTTGTTACTGCTCGACAAAAAGATACGTAAAGATGCGCCCAAGATTGGGTTATTGTACCTGGAAGCGATGGCAATTACAGGTACTGTGTATACCAGCACAGCCATGATCGTGAACCGCTTTCGTCCTTACGCCTACAATCCGGATGTGCCGATGGGCACCAGGACATCTGGAGGTTCCCGCAACTCATTTCCTTCAGGTCACCCGGCGGTAGTGGCCACTTCAACTTTCTTTATGGCTAAAGTGTATTCAGACTACCACCCCGAGATGAAAAATAAGTGGATCCTTTATGGTGTGGCCGGTGGAGCGTCGCTGGCAACGGGAATTTTGAGAATACAGGCGGGGCAACATTTTATTACGGATGTGATGACAGGTATTCCATTAGGGGTTTTATCTGGCATACTTGTCCCTCACTTTCACAAGAGAAAAAAATTTCAGAACTACACTGTGATGCCGTACTATCAGGGTGGAGCCCGTGGGTTCACAGCACTCGTAAAATTAAATACGGGTGGGAGAATTAGTAACTAGGAGTTCTTCGTGGAAAGTGCAGCCGCATAATCGTACTACAATTTAGAGCCCGAGGGTAAATAAGAATTCCTTCTTTCAAATCTCAAAATGGTAGAGATTCAAAAAAAAGCAGTAAATCGCAAGCAATTTTGGTATAAACAATTAAGCTCATAAGACCGGGGCTAGCCGAATCAACAAAAATCCTACCAAAGGATGCAAAAATCTCTTTCTTGCATCTGAATTATAAAACTTATTACCTACCTTTGCCCTCCTTTAATTTCGGGTTATTGTCACCTTTTGCAATCAATCCGGCCCGGAATAAAGGCCCACGCACACTAAAACGTTTTATTTACAATATGTCTGCAACAAAATCAACCGCTGCTAAAAGGATCAATTTCGGAAAAGTTGAACTTATAGCAGAGCAACCCGATTTACTCGGAATCCAAATTCAGTCATTCAAAGATTTTTTTCAGTTAGAAACAACACCCGACAAACGTAATGTTGAGGGTTTGTTCCGTGTGTTCAAGGAAAACTTTCCTATCACAGACACACGTAACATTTTCGTATTGGAATTTCTTGACTATTTCGTAGATCCTCCACGCTACTCTATTGATGAGTGTATAGAAAGAGGATTGACTTATGCCGTTCCCCTGAAAGCTAAGCTACGACTGAGTTGTAATGATGAAGAGCACGTAGATTTCCAAACCATCGTACAGGATGTATTCTTAGGAAACATTCCTTACATGACTCCCCGTGGTACCTTCGTAATTAATGGTGCAGAGCGTGTAGTTGTTAGCCAGTTGCATCGTTCACCCGGGGTGTTCTTTGGTCAGTCTGTTCACCCGAACGGAACCAAGATCTACTCTGCAAGGGTTATTCCATTTAAAGGAGCCTGGATGGAGTTTGCAACAGACATCAACAACGTGATGTTTGCTTACATCGATCGTAAGAAAAAATTCCCTGTTACTACTTTGCTGCGTTCTATCGGCTTCGAAACAGATAAGGATATTCTTGAGCTGTTTGGTATGGCTGATGAGGTTAAGACAGATCGTAAGAGTTTAGAAAAACATATTGGCAAACGCCTTGCCGCCCGTGTACTCCGTACCTGGGTAGAAGATTTTGTGGATGAAGATACCGGTGAGGTAGTTTCTATCGAAAGAAACGAAATCATTCTGGAGAGAGATAGCATTTTAGATGATTCTAATATTGCTATGATCATGGAGATGGAAGTAAAGAGCGTCTTCATTCAGAAAGAAGAAGTGAGTGGTGACTACGCCATCATTTACAATACATTAAATAAAGATACCTCTAACAGTGAGCTGGAAGCGGTGCAACACATCTACAAGCAATTGCGTGGTGCAGATGCTCCGGATGATGAAACTGCCCGTGGTATCATTGATAAATTATTCTTTTCAGATAAGCGTTACGATTTAGGTGAAGTTGGTCGTTACAAGATCAACCGTCGCCTTGGATTGAATTTTCCTATCGAGAAAAAAGTATTGACCAAAGACGATATCATTGCCATCATCAAAACCCTGGTACAATTAACCAACGGTAAAAGTGAAGTAGATGATATTGATCATCTTAGCAACCGTCGTGTACGTACAGTTGGTGAGCAGTTATACGCTCAGTTTGGTGTTGGTCTGGCCCGGATGGCCCGTACCATTCGAGAAAGAATGAACGTTCGTGACAACGAGGTATTTACCCCGGTTGATCTAATCAATGCAAGAACACTTTCTTCTGTTATTAACTCGTTCTTTGGTACTTCCCAGTTGAGCCAGTTCTTAGATCAAACCAACCCTCTGAGTGAGATAACGCATAAGCGTCGTATCTCCGCACTTGGGCCAGGAGGTTTAAGTCGTGAGCGTGCAGGTTTTGAGGTTCGTGACGTTCACTATTCTCATTACGGTCGTTTGTGTACGATTGAAACTCCGGAAGGACCAAACATTGGTTTGATATCCACACTTTGTGTACATGCCAAGATCAACGACATGGGCTTTATTGAAACTCCTTACCGTAAAGTAACAGACGGTAAAGTGGATATGAAGAAAATTACTTTCCTGAGTGCTGAAGAAGAGGATACAGCAAAGATTGCGCAGGCAAACATTGATATAGATGAAAAAGGAAATTTCATAGAAGATCAGATCAAATCTCGTCAAACAGGTGATTTCCCTATTCTTGATAAAAACGAAGTAGAATACATGGATGTGGCTCCAAACCAAATCGTTGGTTTGAGTGCTTCTTTGATTCCCTTCCTGGAGCATGATGATGCCAACCGTGCCTTGATGGGATCAAACATGCAGCGCCAGGCTGTTCCATTATTGCGCCCTGAAGTCCCAATTGTAGGTACAGGCCTGGAAGGTAAAGCAGCTCGTGATGCACGTATTCAAATTCACTCTGACGGAGATGGTGTGGTGGAGTATGTTGATGCCAACGAAATTCATGTGCGTTACAAAAGAAGTGAAACACAACAACTGGTAAGTTTTGAAGATGATCTTACTATTTATAAATTAACCAAGTTCGTTCGCACCAACCAGGAAACTACGATCAACCTGCGTCCAGCAGTGGTGAAAGGTCAGAAAGTTGCAGAAGGAGATTTCTTAACTGAAGGTTATGCAACCAAAGGTGGAGAACTGGCACTGGGTCGTAATTTGAAAGTGGCGTTCATGCCATGGAAGGGTTACAACTTTGAAGATGCCATCGTAATTTCTGAGAAAGTTGTAAAAGACGATTGGTTTACATCTATCCACATCAGTGAGTTTGAAACAGAAGTGCGTGATACTAAACTGGGAGAAGAAGAACTTACGCCGGACATTCCTAACGTAAGTGAGGAAGCTACCAAAGATCTTGATCAGAATGGTATTATCCGGATAGGTGCCACCATCAAAGAAGGTGATATTATCATTGGTAAAATAACTCCAAAAGGGGAGAGCGATCCTACACCTGAAGAAAAATTGCTTCGTGCAATCTTTGGTGATAAAGCAGGTGATGCAAAAGATGCTTCCCTAAAGGCACCAAGTGGTACTGAAGGTGTGGTGATCAACAAAAAATTATTCCAGCGTGCTAAGAAGGATAAGAACGCTAAGGTGAGAGAGAAAGCGCAACTGGAAAAAATTGAAAAAACGCACGAAACCAACGAAGAGATCATCATGGAATTGTTGCAGCAAAAACTGCAAAGTCTTTTGAAAGAGAAAACGAGCCAGGGTGTTACCAACAACTTTGGTGAAGTGATGATCAGCAAGGGCGTGAAGTTTACTGCTAAGAATTTGGCCAACATCGATTATGTAAACGTTAATCCACTTGGCTGGAGCGGCGACGAGAAAACCGATGATCATATCAACACCCTATTGCACAACTACAACATTAAATACAATGAAGAGTTGGGCCGTTATAAGAGGGAAAAATTCAACATTTCTATTGGTGATGAATTACCTGCAGGTGTATTGAAATTAGCTAAGGTTTACATGGCAGTTAAGCGTAAACTTAAAGTAGGTGATAAGATGGCGGGTCGCCATGGTAACAAAGGTATTGTTGCCAAGATCGTTCGTCATGAAGATATGCCCTTCCTGGAAGATGGAACGCCGGTTGATATCGTATTGAATCCCTTGGGTGTACCAAGTCGTATGAATCTTGGACAGATATATGAAACTGTATTGGGTTGGGCTGGGGAGAAATTAGGAGTTCGTTTTGCAACCCCGATTTTTGACGGTGCCAGTGTAGAAGAAATAGACGAAAAAATAAATGAAGCAGGTCTCCCTAAATTCGGACATACTTATTTGTATGATGGCGAAACTGGCGATCGTTTCGATCAGAAAGCAACAGTGGGCATCATTTACATGATAAAACTTCACCACATGGTGGATGATAAAATGCATGCACGTTCTATCGGGCCATACTCTCTCATCACACAGCAACCCTTGGGTGGTAAAGCCCAGTTCGGTGGTCAGCGTTTTGGTGAGATGGAGGTTTGGGCACTGGAAGCATATGGTGCATCTAACATCTTGCAGGAACTGCTTACCCTTAAATCGGATGATATCATCGGAAGGGCTAAAACATATGAAGCCATCGTTAAAGGTGACAACATACCACGGCCAGGTATTCCTGAATCATTCAATGTACTGGTGCATGAACTAAGAGGTTTGGGACTTGATTTAAAATTCGAATAAAAAATAATTAAAAAGTAAAAATTAAAAAGTCAAAAAAGGTCCTGCCCCCTTTGGCTTTTTATTTTTGACTCTTGACTTTGTTTTCGATTATTTATTACTTACAATTATTATCAAAATATGGCATTCAAAAAAGAAAACCGTCCGAGGCCAACATTTTCTCAGATCACTATTGGTTTGGCTTCACCGGATAGCATCCTTGAAAGAAGCTATGGTGAAGTGTTAAAGCCGGAAACCATCAACTACCGTACTTACAAACCAGAAAGAGATGGTTTGTTTTGCGAAAGAATTTTTGGGCCAGTGAAGGATTATGAGTGTGCTTGCGGAAAATATAAGCGTATTCGCTACAAAGGAATTGTTTGTGATAGATGTGGTGTTGAAGTAACAGAGAAAAAAGTTCGTCGTGAAAGAATGGGGCATATCAAATTGGTGGTGCCTGTGGTGCATATCTGGTATTTTAAATCGTTGCCAAATAAAATTGGCTACCTGTTGGGAATGAGTTCTAAGAAATTAGAAACCATCGTTTACTACGAACGTTTCGTGGTCATACAGGCAGGTATGCGTGCAGATAAAGGCCAGAATTATTCTGACCTTTTAACCGAAGAAGAATACCTGGATATTTTGGATACCCTCCCAAAAGAAAACCAAATGCTTCCTGATGAAGATCCAGAAAAATTCATCGCCAAGATGGGTGCAGAAGCAGTTCACGCAATGTTGCAAAGGCTTGACCTTGATCAATTAAGTTTTGATCTTCGCCATGCAGCAGCCAACGAAACTTCTCAGCAGCGTAAAGCAGATGCTCTAAAGCGTCTAAGCGTAGTAGAAAGTTTCCGTGATGCCAATACAAGAATCAACAACCGTCCTGAGTGGATGGTAATGCAATACATTCCTGTTATTCCTCCGGAGTTACGTCCGTTGGTTCCATTGGATGGTGGCCGTTTTGCCTCTTCCGATTTGAATGATCTTTATCGCCGGGTTATTATTCGTAATAATCGTTTGAAAAGATTATTAGAAATTAAAGCTCCTGAAGTAATTCTTCGTAATGAAAAAAGGATGTTGCAGGAAGCCATCGATTCACTCTTTGATAATAGCCGTAAGTCAAATGCTGTAAAAGCGGAAGGTGGTCGTGCATTGAAATCTTTGAGTGATGTACTGAAAGGTAAGCAAGGTCGTTTCCGTCAGAACCTTTTGGGTAAACGTGTGGATTATTCAGGTCGTTCCGTAATTGTGGTCGGGCCAGAGTTAAAAATGCATGAGTGTGGTTTACCAAAAGATATGGCTGCAGAATTGTTTAAGCCATTTATTATTCGCAAGCTAATTGAAAGAGGTATCGTTAAAACAGTTAAATCTGCCCGCAAACTTGTTGACAAGAAAGAGGCGATCATCTGGGATATCCTGGAAAATATATTGAAAGGGCACCCCGTTATGTTGAACAGGGCTCCAACCCTTCACCGTTTGTCGATCCAGGCGTTTCAGCCAAAATTGATTGAAGGTAAAGCAATACAATTGCATCCTTTGGTTACCACAGCCTTCAATGCGGATTTTGATGGTGATCAGATGGCTGTTCACGTTCCCTTGAGCAATGCAGCAATTGTAGAAGCCCAGTTATTGATGCTGTCTTCCCACAACATTTTGAACCCACAGAATGGTACACCTATCACCCTTCCTTCCCAGGATATGGTGCTCGGATTGTATTACATTACCAAGGGTAAGAAAACTGTTGGAGATGATATCGTAAAAGGCCAGGGTAAAGCTTTCTATTCTGCCGAAGAAGTGATCATTGCATACAATGAAGAGCAAGTAGATCTTCACGCAAATATCAGGGTAAGGGCCAACTATCGTAACAACGATGGTACCCTTACTTTCAAATTAATAGAAACAACTGTCGGTAGGGTAATCTTCAACCAGTTTGTTCCAAAAGAAGTAGGATTTATCAATGCTTTGCTTACTAAGAAAGCTTTGCGTGAGATCATTGGCGACATTATCAAATGGACCAGTGTTCCTATTACAGCAAGATTCCTGGATGATATTAAAACGCTCGGATACCGTATGGCATTCCGTGGTGGTTTGTCCTTTAATATCAATGACCTCATTATCCCTGCGGTAAAAGGTGAGTTGGTAGAAAATGCAAAAGGCGAGGTTGCTGAAGTATGGGAAAGTTACAACATGGGTCTCATTACTAACAATGAGCGGTATAACCAGATCATCGATATCTGGAGCCGTGTAGATACTAAAGTAACGGAAACGCTTATACGTGAATTGGCTATCGACAAGCAAGGGTTCAACTCTGTTTATATGATGTTGGATTCCGGTGCCCGTGGTAGTAAACAACAGATCAAACAGCTTGCAGGTTTAAGGGGCTTGATGGCCAAACCTCGTAAGAGCGGTTCATCAGGATCTGAGATTATTGAGAACCCGATTCTTGCAAATTTTAAAGATGGCCTAAGTGTATTGGAGTACTTTATCTCTACGCATGGAGCCCGTAAAGGCTTGGCCGATACAGCTCTGAAAACTGCCGATGCGGGTTATCTTACCCGTAGGTTGGTGGATGTGGCGCAGGACGTGGTTATCAATGATGAAGATTGCGGAACCCTTCGTGGTATTGCAACCTCAGCATTAAAAGATAATGAAGATATCATTGAGCCATTGAGCGACAGGATAGAAGGTCGTACATCTTTGCACGATGTTTCTAACCCTGTAACAGAAGAATTAATTATCAAAGCCGGAGAAGAGATCAGTGCAGATGATGCGAAATATATTGATGAAGTAGGGATTGAAACTGTAGAGATTCGTTCTGTGCTAACCTGCGAAAGCAAGCGTGGTGTGTGTGTTAGATGCTATGGTAAAAATCTTGCATCTGGTATATTGGCACAGCGTGGCGATGCAGTTGGTATTATTGCAGCTCAGTCTATTGGTGAGCCGGGTACTCAGTTAACACTACGTACTTTCCACGTGGGTGGTGTTGCCGGATCTACTTCGGTAGAATCTTCTTTGTATGCTAAGTTTGATGGAACACTTCAGTTCGATGGTTTGCGTACAGTGGCTACAGAAAATGCAGAAGGTAAAAAGATACAGGTTGTTATAGGCCGTACCGGTGAGATCAGGAACATAGATGTAAAATCTGACCGGTTGCTGAATAGTATGCATATTCCTTACGGTTCTGTTTTGAACGTAAAAGATGGTCAGAAGATCAATAAAGGAGAAGTGATTTGCACATGGGATCCATTTAACAATGTAATTGTTGCAGAGGTACATGGTAAGATTTCATTCGATGCTTTGATAGAAGGTGTTACTTACCGTGATGAAGCGGATGAGCAAACTGGTCACCGTGAAAAAGTGGTTATCGAAACAAAAGATAAAACCAAACTACCTGCAATTATGGTAGAAGGGAAAGAGAAAAAAACATACAACTTACCAGTAGGTTCCCACATTGTTATCGAAGAAGGTGATGATGTAAGAAGCGGCCAGGTATTGGTTAAAATACCAAGGGTATTAAGCAAGCTAAAGGATATTACCGGTGGTCTGCCACGTGTAACAGAATTGTTTGAGGCACGTAACCCAAGTAACCCTGCCGTTGTTTGCGAGATAGATGGTGTGGTTGCTTTTGGTGCTATCAAGCGTGGTAACAGGGAGATTATTGTAGAAGCAAAAGATGGTGTTATCCGTAAATACCTGGTTCCATTGAGCCGCCAGATTTTGGTGCAGGATGGTGACTTTGTAAAAGCTGGTTCTTCATTGTCTGATGGTCAAACAGCTCCTGCTGATATTCTTTCTATCAAAGGTCCGTTCGCAGTACAAGAGTATGTAGTGAACGAGATTCAGGAAGTTTATCGTTTGCAAGGTGTAAGAATCAATGACAAGCACGTAGAAGTTATCGTACGCCAGATGATGCGTAAAGTAACCATCGAGGATGCAGGTGATACCAAATTCCTTGAGGGAGATACAGAAGATCGTATGGACTTTAATGCAGAGAACGACTACATCTACGATAAAAAAGTAGTGGTTGAACATGGTGAAAGTGGTAAACTAAAAACTGGCCAGATTGCTACTTTGCGTGATATCAGGGAAGAGAATTCTATCCTGAGAAGAGCAGATAAGAAATTGGTTGAGTTCAGAGATGCAAGTCCTGCTACATCATCACCATTGTTGCTGGGTATTACTAAAGCATCATTGGGTACACATAGCTGGATATCTGCAGCATCGTTCCAGGAAACTACCAAAGTATTAAGCTCTGCAGCCATACAAGGTAAGACCGACGAAATGCTTGGATTGAAAGAGAATGTGATCACCGGCCATCATATCCCAGCGGGTACAGGTTTGCGTGAGTTTGAAAATATGATCGTAGGAAGCAAGGAAGAATATGAATTGCTGATGACAACCAAAGAAGCGATGAGCTTCGATGAAGAAGAGTAAAGCCTCCCTATCCCGATAGCTATCGGGACCCCCAAGGAGGGACTTCTTGATGCTAAAATAATTTGAAGGAGTGAGACGAAAGTCTTGCTCCTTTTTTTTATTGGATTTATGCTCCTTGTTTTATATTAAGAAATTATTGATGCTACCAAATACACTTTTCCCGATTCAGTAAGTACTTTTCCTGTATCCGTAACAGTGCTGCATAGAAGGAGGGCATCTTTGCAAAAAAAAGAGATGCTGAGAAAAATAGGATTGGCTGTGTTTGCTGTAGGTTTTTGTATAATGTGTATGGGGCAAGATAAAAGAGTAGCCTCGCCCGTAACCGTGGATACTGCTAAGTTCATCCATAAATACATGAGCGATATTACTGTCGTTGGTCGTTATAGTAAGAGTGACTATCAACAAATGCCGGAGATTGTAGGAACAAATATTTATGCCGGCAAAAAGAACACACTTATTGTGATGGATAATGTTCAGGGAAATGTGGTGACCAATACCATGCGCCAGGTCTTGGGTAAGGTTCCGGGTATTCATATTTGGGAAAGCGATCCCAGCGGAATTCAAATTGGTATTGCAGCAAGAGGCCTGAGTCCAAACCGTAGCTGGGAGTTTAATGTTCGGCAAAATGGGTATGACATTGCCGCCGATCCATTCGGTTATCCTGAGGCGTATTACAACCCACAAATGCAGGCTGTACAAAGAATAGAAATTGTAAGAGGCCAGGGCGCATTGCAGTATGGCCCTCAGTTTGGCGGGCTCGTTAATTACATACTAAGAAATGGCAGCGATATTGACAAGAAATTTGAATTTGAAACCCAGCAAACAGTGGGTAGCAATGGCTTGTTCAACAGCTTCAATGCCATAGGGGGCAAAACCAAAAAAGTGAATTATTATTCTTTTTTCGATCATCGTAACGGAGATGGATGGAGGAAAAATAGCCAGTATGCTACTAACGCAGGTTTTGGTACAGTCACCTATAATTTCACACCGAAATTTTCTCTTACTGCCGAAGTAATGCATTCAACAATCGTTAGCCAACAGGCGGGCGGCCTGACTGATGCACAATTTAAACAAGATGCCCGGCAGAGTTTGCGCAGCCGCAACTGGTTCAACATTGTTTGGACCAATCCTGCCCTCACTGCCAACTATCGAATAAGTGATAAAGCCCGCTGGACTACAAAATTATTTGCCACCATTGGAGATCGTAACAGCGTAGGATTTACCAATGCTATTACCGTAAAGGATAGCATCAATCCGGCAACAGGAACTTATAACAACCGGGTGTTAAACATTGATCAGTATAGAAACTATGGTTTTGAAAGTCGCATTATTACAGATTATAACCTGGGCGGAATGAACAATACCATCGCAGGCGGCATTCGTTTGTACACAGGCACCACGCATCGCCGTGCAGAAGGAAAAGGAACAAAAGGTACCGACTATGACATGACTGTTATTGGTAACTATCCCAGGGATATTAATTTTAAGTCGAAAAACGCAGCAGCGTTCGTAGAAAATATTTTCCGTGTCGGAAAAAATATATTGATCATTCCTGGTTTGCGCTACGAATGGTTGGAGGGAGCAGCTTCAGGACGCAATGGTTACAATGCCTCCGGTGACGAAATTATTTTACAAAATGTAAAACGCAGCCGCAGCTTTTTACTGGCTGGGATTGGTGCCGAATATCATGTTACAAAAAGCACAGAGTTTTATGCGAACTACACGCAAGCCTATCGTCCTATCCAATTTGCTAACCTTCAGGCACCTCCCACCACAGATATAGTAGACCCTAATCTAAAGGATGCAAAAGGATACAACCTGGATATTGGTTATAGGGGCAAGTTCAAAGATTTTATCCAGTTTGATCTGAGTACGTTCTTTTTGCAGTATGATAATCGTGTAGGAATTATTACACCGGCAGGTGGCACGCAACGCCTGGTTACCAATGTTGGCAACAGTCAAAGTAAGGGCGTGGAAACATACGCTGAGTTCAATCCCATAAGAGCTTTTACTCAAAATAAAAATGCGGATATTATTATTTTTGGTTCGTACAGTTACACAGATGCAAGGTATAGCGGCAACCATAAAGACGCCGCAACCAAAGGAAAGAAGGTGGAAAATGCACCAGCAAATATTTTTCGGGGTGGAATTTCCCTGGGTTATAAATTGTTTTTACTAACCGGGCAAATGAGCTTTGTAGACAAAACATTTAGCGATGCAAACAACACAGCAACGCCTACAGCCAATGGTCAGAATGGACTCATACCTTCTTACACCATTACTGATCTTACAGCATCTTATAAATTTAGCAGGCAGCTACATCTGAAAGCGGGAGTTAATAATCTTGCTGATAAAAGATATTTTACCCGTCGTGCGGGTGGCTATCCTGGTCCGGGGCTTTTGCCTGGCGATGGCAAAAACTTTTTTGTATCGTTAGCAGCTAAATTTTGAAAGTTGGAAATCTATCATGGGAAAATCATGAGCCGGTATTTGATAAAAAAATTCAAAGGAGTGAGACTGAAGTCTTGCTCCTTTGAATTTTTAGCATAGTTAATTACCTTGCCAACTTCTTGAATAAAATGGTTTTTAAATAAAATATCATGGAAACTGTTTCAGTAAGCGAACTCAAAACTCATTTTTCTGCAATTTTTAAGAAAGTAGAAGCGGGAGAAAAAGTAGCAATTGCTTAAGGCAGAAAAAAAGAAATAAAAGCCCTATTGGTTCCTAATAAAACTAAAGGATCAAAAATAAAGCTAGGTATTTTATAAGGTAAAGCTGTTGCTACTTTTATGAGTGGATACAATACAAAAGAGACAGAATTTTAAAATGCAAAGTCCTAATAATTTTTTGGGAAGAACGAAGTGTCCAAAAACTAAAAAAGCGAATGCTCATTCATTCGCTTTTTTTGAAACAAACTATTATTTAAAAAATATACCTCACACCAAACTGCATCTGCCACCGACTTTGAAGATCGGGGCTCGCCACGAATGTTTCCTTTTGAGAAGGATCGAATGTATACGATGGAACACCACCTGTAACATTTACACCCAGTGGTTGAAAATAGCCGGTGGTGGTGGCATATTTGCGCACACCCCATTCGCTAT
>JAYTBG010000417.1:0-15542 GCA_043737055.1 Chitinophagaceae bacterium
ATTTTTTGTTGTGGCGAAGCACTTTCTGTGAGGGAAGCGGGTGAACAAAATGAGTATGTAAAGACGCAGTTGATGGACAGTTTGTTTCATTTGGATGCTGGGCAAATGAAAAATTTTATCATTGCTTATGAGCCCATCTGGGCAATAGGAACAGGTGAAACAGCAAGCAGCGAACAGGCACAGGAAATGCATGCACACATCCGGAATGTTCTTGCTAATAAATATGGATCAGAAGTTTCGGAGACTATTTCTATTTTATATGGTGGAAGTGTAAAGGCTGCCAATGCTGCAGAAATTTTTGGCCAGGCCGATGTAGATGGTGGTCTTGTAGGAGGTGCAAGCCTTGTGGCTACAGAGTTTGCAGCAATTATAAAAGCGCTGAAATAATCTTTGCATAAATATCGGCCTTGTGATATTCCCCACGCAGCGTCGGGGAAACCAAAAACTATCATGCATGTTTATCGGGAAATTATACCGGCACAGCAAACCAATGTTCCTTCTTTTTGTGGGCTTTTTGTTTGCTTTTGTTTTTATCAATTATAAATGGGGTATGGTCGCCACGCCGGTGTTGCAATTTGGCATGTATAGCGGCAAGCACCTGCTCACAGATAGCATTGTAGTTTACAGTGTAATAGCCAACAACAAAAAAATAGAGCCCTCCCAAATATCAGCCGGCGAGAATGATTTCATTCAAACTTACCTGGAGCTGTACCCCACACACCGGGAAAATAATAGTCTCATATCAGCTATATTAAATAAATACCTTAGGGTGATGCCCGGCCCCAGGCAGCTTGCAGAACATCCTGTTACCGACAAGGTATTTACAGAATGGTTCTCGAAGAAAATGCAGGCTCTGGTGCCTGAACCAATCCAGTCGTTACAAGCTACCCGCCAACAGTTTATTTGGATAAATAAAAAATTGGCTCCTGCCGGTATTGTTTCAAAATTAGATTTCCTGGATGCTCACTAACACCCATAAGCAAAATTGTTTATTCTATTATACGGCCTGCTTTGCGGTGTCCTTCGCATTGCTTTTTGGCAGTAATGTTTTAATACATCAAACCGCCCCCATATTCATCATCAACAGGCTGGATATTTCGTTGAACCTTCTCCTCCTTACCCGTATTGGCGATGTGGTGATGGGCACAGCCTGGCTGCAAATTTTGTTAGATGTAGCGTATTTATTGCTACCCATGTTTTTGTTGTGGGCAGTTTTAAAACAGTCGAGGTACCAATACGCATTGGCATTTGTAAACGTTGTGTATAATATCGGTTACACACTGTTGCTTACCAGTTTATCCGCTTTAAGCATGCAATGGTTTATTGGATGTATTCTTATACCGGCGATTTTTACGGTTAAAAAAGAGCAGTCGTTTTACTTTAGTTTCCATTGCCTTCGATACCTGTTTATCATTATTTTCTTTTCTGCAGGGTGGTGGAAGATAAGAGCCGGGGGAGTATTTAACCCTGAGCAAATGAGTGCAATCTTATTAAGACAACATGGGCCATTGCTGGTCTCAGACCCGGATCATTGGTACGCTTCGTTTATTTTAAAAATGGTAGCCCAACCTTACCTTGGCTATTTGTTATACCTGCTTGGCACACTGGCCGAGCTCAGTTTTTTTATTGGAATTTTTACCAGGAAGTGGGATAGGTTGCTACTCATTATATTATTGCTGTTTATCTTACTAGACTTCCTCATAATGAAAATAAATTATTTTCCATGGGTGTCATTTGGTTTTTTGTTTTGGTATTCTAAATTAAAAGAACCTTTGCCTGCCGGCGAGTTTCAGACCAGCAGTCCATTAAAAAATTAAAGTTGTATTGATCATTGATGCAGGAAAATAACAAGACAGATATTTTGGATTCATCCCCGTTAATAAGCATCCTATGCCTCAGTATGAACCATGAGCGCTTTATTGAAAAATCCATACATTCTGCCCTTGCACAGACGTATTCTAATCTTGAATTTATTTACCTCGACAATTTTTCCAGCGACACTTCTTACGAAAAGGCGAGCGCAATGTTTAAAGCATGCGACCGCCCGGCAAGTGTGTACAGACGGGAAAAAAGTTTTGGAATTTCTGCCAACCTGAATTTTATGCTTGGGTATGCGAAAGGTAAATACATAAGCACACTCAGTGCAGACGATTGGTGGGATATTACCAATATTGAGGAAAAAGTTGCTTTTTATGAAAAGAATCCGCAATATGGTTTGCTGCATGGGGCTGGGTACATTTGTTATTATGACACTGGCGAGATTGTAAGAGAGCCGGTGCTGAACAGCAAAAGTGGCTGGATGCTTAAAGAGGTGCTAAAGAGAAACTTTATAAATACCAATGGAGTGCTATTGCGGAAAGATGTATTAAACGAGGTAGGTCTGTTTGACGAGCAGTCCAATCTCGAAGACTGGGATATGTGGATCAGGATAGCAGAAATATATCCTATTGTTTTTTTTGAAAAGCCCCTTGCGTATTATGGTAAGCAATCTGCCAACGTCAGCGATAACAAAGCTTACATGAAGGAAGGTTACGAATACATCTTTAAGAAATACCGACATTATAAAGAGGTAGATGCAGCAAGGGATTATTATAAAATGGTAGATGTATATGAGGCCGCTATGCTACAACCCAGCCTCGATGGCATGCGGCTACTTATCAAACATTTTCGTTTTTCCGCTGTCCACATAAAGCAAATGGGTAAGATTATGTTGGCATTTTTCGGTATTTCAGTTGGTAAGAAAAAAAGAGCGGGGAAAAAATGAAACGTACTGCAAACATATTATGGCTGCCTGGTTGGTACCCCAGCAAAACTGATTTCCTTGCAGGAGATTTTACTGACCGTCATGCAAAGGCTACGAGCAAAAATGTGAACGTCACTGTTCTTTTTGTTACCAAAGATCCTGCACTGGCGAACAATGCAAGTTGTATAGAAGTAGAAAGGGTAGAGGGCTTAACAATTTATCGGGGTTATTACAATTGCAGTGCATCCCTGGGATATTTTAGCAAGCTTGTATCAGTGCGGTTGCATTTTAAACTATTATTTCGGTTATACAGGTCGGCAAAGAAAGAGCAAGGCCGGTTTGAGTTGGTGCATGTACACATATCACTTCGGCAATGCCTTTTAGCCCAATGGCTCAAATGGAAACACAAGATACCTTATGTAATTACAGAACAAAGTTCGTGGTTCATGCCTGTGGGAGATAAGATTTATCCCCGCTCTCTTGCCCTACAAAAAATCATTAGAAGCAACCTTCAAAATGCCGATGCTTTGCATGTAGTATCTAACAGCCTGGGCAATGCACTGAAACAAAAATTCCACTTTATTAAAAATTTTACGGTGATCCCAAACGTGGTGGATACCAATATTTTTTACCCCGTACTACAAAAAGCAATTACCGCACAACTAAACTTTTTTACGGTCACCAGCGATGTGTACCACAAAAATACTGATGGCATCCTCAGAGCTTTTGCCATCTATTTAAAGGCGGGGCACAGTGCTGTATTGGATGTAGCCGGGCCAAATTTTGAACCCCTGGTTCCTCTAGCCGGGCAACTCGGCATAAGCAAGTCCGTTAATTTTTTAGGAGCGTTACCTTATCATTTGGTGGCTCAAAAAATGCAGTCCGCTGCTGCACTTATTTTTTTTACCCGGTACGAAACTTTTGGGTGTGTGATGGCCGAGGCCCTGTGCTGTGGCACTCCTGTAATAGCAACAAAAATTCCGGTGTTAGAGGAAAACCTGGAGGAGCACCACAATGCTCTGTTCGTAGAGCCAGAAAATGAAGCAGACCTTGCTCTTAAAATGGAAGAATTTACCCTAGGCAAATACCAGTTCAACAAGGAAGCAATTGCCCGGCAAGCCGCGGCCAGGTATGGTTACAATAAAGCTGGAGATGCGTTTTTGGATTTTTATAAAACCGTACTACCAGGTTTGTGAAACCTGCTGTTATCGAAGCTTTCACCGGCATGACTTTTAGTAACTTTTTGAAAGGGACTTTTTAAAAGCGCAACAAAATCTTCATCTTTCTCATTGGGATAATACCTGTCTAGGCCATAACGAATTTGAGAAGCTGCAAGTTTTTCAAAAGTTCCAAACAACCGGTCCCAGATGGAGAGTATGGCACCGTAGTTACTATCAGTAAAAGGCTGTTTCCAGTGATGATGCACTTTGTGCATGTTGGGTGACACAATTATATAACTCAGGGCGGCATCCAATTTTTTAGGAAGACTGATGTTTGCATGTGTGAATGCGGTAGCAATGATCAATACGGTTTGAAAAATCATCACAGCATAGATGGGCGCACCGCTTACCAAAATACCGATAAAAAAGAAAAATCCCCGCAACAGGCTTTCACCCGGGTGATGCCGCAAGCCCGTTGTTACATCTACATTATTATCTGCATGATGAATTACATGAAAGCGCCATAGCCAGGGCACTTTATGTTCGGTAACGTGCACCAGCCATCCCCCAAAAAAATCAAGTGTAAAAAAAGATATTAAAATGCTGGCGCCAGTGCCGGCATTGGTCCAGTGCACAAGGCCGAACTGGTGGATGCGACACCAGTCACTGAGCATAACAATGAGCACGGCAAGGAAGGTGTGAATGATGAGGTGTATGACGGTGAAGCCAAAGTTTACACCAGCATGCCTGATTTTGCTTTTCTTGTATGCCGGTTGTAGCAATGGAATACTTCCCTCAATAATCCAAAAGAACACAAGGCCGCCAACAAGGAATGCCATCCTTTGTAAAGGATGTTGGTCTAGGGTTTCGAAATAGGAGAGAATTTGCTGGAGCATACGATTAATTTCAGGCAAAAGTTACGAATCCTTTTCGGTGTTTATGGTCACACAGCGGCAAGGCTGAGAAGATAATACTACACCCAAAAAATACGAACTGAAAAACAGGCTATATTTTGTTTTAGAGCCTGGGCAGGCTCATATGAAAACGGTTTCTCATAGAACATTCAATTTTTAACCGGGGCGGGATTTTAATCCTGGCCCTTTTTTTATTTTTACCACTTAATTTTGTGGTATGAAGGTGTATTTTATAAGTGGCCTCGCTGCAGATTGCCGGGTGTTTAAGCACATTAAACTTCCAACTGGTTACCAGCAGGTTTACCTTGATTGGATTCCGCCATTACATAATGAATCACTGGAATCATACTCCCTCCGCATGGCCCGGTTTATTAATACCGAGATACCCTTCGCACTGGTAGGCCTTTCAATGGGTGGAATGATAGCAACAGAAATCGCCAATAATTTTTCAGCATCGGCCTGCATTCTTTTATCTAGTGTGCCTACACACCGCCAAATGCCTGGCTATTTTAAATGGGCTTACGCTCTCAGATTGCATAAGATGGTGCCTATCGGGTTGCTGCAAAAAGTATCCATCCTAAAGCGGGGCCTGGCACCAGACAATGATGAGGACAAGGAAATTTTGAGACAGGTAATTAAAGACAGTGATCCCGCTTTTGTGCGCTGGGCAATGAATGCCATTTTGCAGTGGAAAAATGAAAAGACCCCGCCATCCTTATGGCACATACATGGCAGTAAAGACGGTATTCTTCCCATCCGGTTTGCCAAGCCTACGCACAAGGTTCCGGGCGGAAATCATTTAATGATTATGAGCAAGGCAAAAGAATTAAATGATTTTTTGAAGCTCGCCCTCGGGGCTGTGTAGAGCGTTAGCTCCCAACCATAAGTTAAAGCAGCAACAACCTCTAGACAGCGTTTGAATTTTGATTAAATTTAAAGTGTATATGAAAGTTGCTATCCGAATGCTAATTGTCTTGGTTTTGTTGGGATTCAGTAACATGCTTCCTGCGCAAAAGATAACAGGAACCTGGGAGGGTTTTATGGAAGGAGAATTTATCCAAATAAACATTGAACAACAAGGCAACAAACTTTGCGGCTATACGTACGATTACGAATTATTAAATAAGGCCAGCCACTGCGTAGCAACTTTTGAAGGCAGCTACGATCCGGATCAAAAACTATTTTTTATTGCCGGGAGAAAATTTATACAAAACAGCGGCAGCCATGTGCGCATGCGCATGATGCTTGCCATTACAACCCTGGAAGGAAGAGCCATTTTAATAGGACAGGTTTCTACAGAAAGCACCGGGGGTTTCAGCAGAGACAGGGTAGACATGAGACTCAATAGAGTCTCTTCACGCCCACAACAGTTGGCAGGCATTATGGAACCTTGTTTCCCGAAGCCGCCTCGCCCTGCAGTAAAAAGACCAGTCACTAAACCGCCTGTTGCTGCACCGCCGACGGTTGCAAAACCGGTACTCACCAAACCCACCACCCCGGTACCGGCACCGGTGAGCAAGCCTACGGCACCCAAAAAAGCTCCTGTTGAAGAAAAGAAACCTTTACCTGTAGCTAAGGACAGCAGTCTACCAATTGTAAAGAGGCCGCAGGCCACGGTTACGCTTCCAGAAAGGGAAATTGTGCTTCGCATGAAGGCCAGAAAGAAATCGGAACAGAACAGGTTAGAGGTTAATGTAAAGAAGATCAACCTGAAGGTGTATGATAATGGCACCATAGACAACGATACCGTTTCCATTTTTTATAACGGCCAGTTATTGGTTAGTCATCAACGTCTTTCTGAAACTGCCCTTGAGTTAAACATCGAGTTGAAGGACGGTGTGGAGCGGCACGAAATTATTATGTATGCTGAGAACCTTGGAGGCATACCACCTAATACAGCGCTGATTGTGGTAACGGCCGGGGATAAGCGCTATGAACTTCGTTCTAAAGCCAACCTGGAAGAGAATGCCGTGCTGATCATTGAGTACAAGCCCAAACCTTTTTAGCAATACTTCTCCCTATATCTAGGAAATGGAAACTTTAATGTCAATAGCTACAGGGTGGGAGAGCAGTTTGCTCACATGTTTCCTTTTGCTACCTGAGTTGCCCGTCATTAAGTAAAACCACTTTTATTTGTATAAGCCAGCAGTACAAATACACCGATTACCTGGGTGAAAATATTACTTCTACTCAAAAGTCGAAGGCGAACATTAAGGTTATAGAATTCATGGAAGATTGTTTATTTAGATTAGACTCTTTAATCCTTATCGGAACAAAGCCCTAGACCTTTCATTTTACAGATTCCTTTCGTGCATATTTGAGGGTACCATTCGTTAGTTATCACCCTAATGGAAAAAACCTTTTTTGTAAATTATTTTTTTACCAGATGCCAGGCATTTGCAGATTACACAATCTGCCTGTTTTATTTTTACATATTTTTGAAAAGTGGCCTTCCTCACCAACATACCTGCTCAGCAAGCTTCAGATGATGTACTTGTTGCCAACTACAAGTCTGGCGGTGATTTAGAGTTGCTGTCCAACCTTTATCAGCCCTATATGGAACTCGTGTATGGTGTTTGCCTGAAGTATTTGAAGGAGGAGGAAGAGGCCAAGGATGCGGTGCTCAATATTTACGAAGAACTTATTGTAAAAGTTAAGAAGTACGAGATCCAACATTTTAAATCATGGTTATATCAACTGGCAAAAAATCATTGCCTGATGAAGTTGCGATCAGCAAAGAAGTTTTCGAAGGCTGCGGTAGATGTGTCACTTATGCAAAATGAAGACCCCGTGCATCTGAACGGTGTAATGGAGAAAGAAGAAAATTTTAAACAGCTCGATTTTTGTTTGGCACAGCTCGTGCCAGATCAAAAGCAAGCAGTGTCTTTGTTTTACCTGCAGGGAAAATGCTATAATGAAATAGCTACTATAACAGGTATAGAGTGGAAGAAGGTGAGGAGTTTTATACAAAATGGACGAAGAAATTTAAAAATTTGTATGGATAAACAAGTGAGTATATCCTGATGATAGAAGACCTCTATTATAACAAGCAATGGGGCGTATCCGATTTCAAGCGCTATCACTCTCAGCAGATGCCTGCGGCGGAGCGACATGCATTAGAGAAGGCAGCATTGGATGATCCATTTCTTGAAGATGCTCTCGATGGATATGCTTTTGCAGCTACTCCGGTAGAAGATATAGTTGAGCTCAGGAATAACCTAGCTCAACCAAAAGAACAGTCCCGGGTTGTTGTATTACCAATTCGTTCTCGCCATATATTTTTAAAAGTTGCAGCCATCCTGGTGCTGGTTGCTGGTCTCACCTGGCTCCTATACCCCGGTACAAAAGAGCCTTCGAGGGAGTTGGTAGCCACAACAACTCAAG
Source organism: Chitinophagaceae bacterium (assembly GCA_043737055.1). Lineage (GTDB taxonomy): Bacteria > Bacteroidota > Bacteroidia > Chitinophagales > Chitinophagaceae > Ferruginibacter. The sequence goes on from JAYTBG010000417.1 coordinate 8,202, forward strand.
GGACGGTTCCAGGTCAAATCTCTGATACTGGCGATACCGTAAGTTCTGAATCTACGCAACAGTTAGTGGCGGCAAATGATACGGCGCTGCCTGATAATGTCGTTACCTCCCGGTCACCTTTGGTACCTGCAGAAAAACCGTCCCGTATTAATGCAAAGGACCTGGAGAAAGCCAATACAGACGTGGCAACTAAAACTACGGAAGATAAATTTGCGACTACGACCGATCAGAAAACAGCAGCATCACCGGTTAGCAAAGCCAATGATCTGGAGGCTATCGCCAACAATGCAATAAAGGGAAGGGTGGTAGACGATCAGGGTGCACCGGTGCCCTATGCAACGGTGAGCGTGCCGCAATCAAATAGCAATGTAGCCTCAGATGCCAACGGGGTTTTCATGTTAAAGAATATGCAACAAACTGATGTGGTGGCAAACGTAGCTGCCCCCGGGTTTGAGACCGCTAATGCTCCCCTGGTTGCTAACAGGGAGGGTAATACCGTTGTGCTGAAAGAAAGCAAAGGGGCATTAGAGGAAGTGATTGTTTTGGGCTATGGTCCCCGTAAAAAAACAACCAATTCGGTGAGACCAGATAAGCAAACGGAACACTTTAATATACTTAGTCTCACCAACGCCCGCCCACGAGCAAGTGGAGGTAATTTCACTGATTCAGTTAATAGACTGGCCGCACAAATTGCTTTTGCAGACACCACAGGTTATGTGCTCCTACGTTTTGAGTTGGATGCTAACGGAAAAGCAAAAAATATTGCTACTGTTAAGTCATTATCCTCTAGCACCGACAGAGCTGCCACTCAACTCCTGCAAAACTTACCGCCTTTGCAGCGTACACACAAAAACAAACCACAAGCTCGTATCGAATTCTAAGGCCTTTGAAGTCTTTATCAAGCATTTATCTGCTGTTATAAATATCTTAATGAAATTTAGCCAAAACGCTGTAATACCCCACAGCAGGGCATTTTAGGGCCCCGAATCTTGAAACTTCCCACCTAAATTATGAATGGCACGGATATTGGTTAATGGCGTATAAATAAAAAATATTTAACTATGAAAAAGATATTTCTTACTTGTGCGGTGGCAGCTTTAACCATATTTGCAACCGAGGCACAAACTAAAAAAAGCAGTAAAAAAACGAAAAAGACTTCAGTTAGTTCAGAAACCAAACTGAAAAATGATATTGCGAAAATAAATACCGAAAAAAGACTAGCTATAGAGCAACAGAGAATGGATAGGATGGTTATAGATTCAACCCGTAAGGCAGACGAACTGTTAGAAGAAACCGCTAAAGACTCTGCAAGAATTGCGTGGAAGGAGCAGAAGCTAAAAGAAGTAGACAGCACAAACCAGGTAAACTGGAAGCAGCAGATGTCCGATAAGGATCAATGGTATGCAACAGAAAGAAGTCAAAAGGAAATAAACTTAGCAGCTAAACTTAATGAAAACCAAGGCCGCCAGGTAAAAGCGATCAACTTGTCTTACAATGCGCAGGCTAAAACTACCCGGGAAAATATGGAGTTAACTGACAGCCAAAAAGCAGAAAAATTTGCCGCACTCAATGTAGAAAGAAGAGCAAAAATTAAAGCTGTTATTGGTAAAAGTAAAGAAGGCAAATTAGAGAAAGAGAGAAAAAAGTATATGACTAAGAATACTGATGATAAAGACTCTGCCTGGGTGAACGAGGTAGTGGTAGTTAACAATAAGTAATTAAATACTCCTTTGCAAACACAAACGGATTTGTATCATACAATTCCGTTTTTTTATGCGTGTTATCTTTGTGAATTAAAACCGGCTGCTGTCTTATTGATGCAGAACAAGAATTGGCAACTTACTTTGGTAAGTCATTTTTTTAGTTCTGCTGGTAGAAAATAATTTTTCCATAAAGCTTTGATCTCTCTGTACTGCAATAATCAAATCAATTTGCCGGTCATTTGCGAACAGGTCAATCGCCTCATCGGTATCAAACAACCTCATAAAATAAAACTCAGGATTGTATTCTGAAAGCAGATCTTTCAAATCTTGTTTCTCTTTTTCATACTTTTCAGTAAGGGAAATGTAATGATCCTTATCTACGTTTACAACGTGCAGTTTCGGGTTGTAAATGCTAAGGAATTTTTTGATAGGTACAGATGGCGTTGTGTTCAGTGTATCTTTAAAATTAGATGCCAGCATCACGTTTTCCATTTGATTAAATTGTGCGCTTTCAGGAATGATCAGCACCGGGCAAGCCTTTGTTTCTGCCATCTTCAGCGTGTTGCTACCAAAAAAAGCCTGGGCAATAGCAGACTTACCGGTTATGCCCATAATCACAAGGTCAGCCGCTCTGTGCCGCACCGCTCTTTCAAGGCCGATTACAAAATCATCTTCTTTGTGCGCCAATAACTCTATATCAACCGGACCACCAGTAGCCAGTTTTTGTTTTAATTCTTCAAGCCGTGGAAGAATGTTTTCACCCTCTGCATCTTTAACATAACTGTGGTAGATAATCATTTTGATTCCTTGCTGGCCAGATAAAAATTTTGCGGCGTAGGAAGCTGCATTTAGAGAGGTTTCCGAAAAGTCAACCGGTACAATTACTGTTTGCATATGTTTTTTATTTTATGAAGGTTTTTAATTTGATGTTTTAACTGGAAATACAATCAAAGGTAGGTTGTCTATCTCTCTCGGCTTTTTATGCGACATGCACCGGTCCAGCAACTTTCTTACAGGGTTTATTTTGTTGTGTCATTCAGTTGTTGATCCAACATTTTAGTACTATCCCTTATTTCCTTTTCTCTGTCCGATGCTTCGGAGTTAATTGTCTTATCGTTGGTTTGCTTCATCGTTTTCTCTTCTTTGGTACTGGTATTTTCAGCACAGCCGGTGGCAAGAAATGTAATGAGAGCAATGGCAAGTAATTTTTTCATTATGTTTTTTTAAGGGTTAAGAATGTATTTTTTGTTTTAATGTTGGCAAATTAGAGGTTTCCTTTATTGCATTCCACTTTTAATAGTGGAGTAGATTTGGAGAAATCTATCTTACTATGATCCTCAAAAACCATCTTCCCATTTTCGTCCTTTACCGGACCATACCCTTCCGTAAAATTCTGGCCGGTTTTCAAAAATATAACCTCTCTTACTGATTCTACTCCCTCACTCATGAATGTGTAATTGGCTAGTAAAGTATCACCGTTCATTTTCCCCTGGATGCTGCCGGTGTTCTTATCTTTTGCTTCAGGTAAGTAGTTGAGCATTCCTGTTACCTGGGCATCATTCATCATCACGTTTAGTTCTACCATGCTATTGCCTGCCTGGCTTTTGTAACACTCTTCCTGCTGCGGTGGCACGGCTGGGCTAACGGAATTTTCTTTACCAGTTCCTTCAGCAGCAGTTGGCTCTTTAGTGGAGTTGGGATTTTTACAGGCTGACATCAATAATAAAAATGCAGCAGCAACATGTTTCGTAGAGCTTCTCATCTTTTATAAGTTTAATATTAAAATCATTTTTAAATAAAGGGTCAGATTCAGCATCCGATACTCGGTGCTGGCGCTATCTACAACAGTAAATAAATATACCACTTCAATTTGAAAGCAGCTTATAGAAAAAGGCCGGCTTCATGCCGGCCTTTTTCTATAAGCTAGTAAGTAAAACCAGCATACTTAGTTTTTATGGTTGAACAAGTAAAACACACCTACTTGAAAACCTCTGTTAGTAATATCATTTACAGAACTTGACTCATTGATTTTAGATATACCAAGATTATACCTGGCATCTACTCCCAAACCTGTTGGAGGATGTACATAACTTGCACCTGCGGTTACAGCAAAATCTACCGTTTTGTAGTCATCTTTAATGTCAATTTCAGTATTTCCCAACTCCGCTTTAGCACCCACTAAAAACCCAACCTGTGGTCCTGCTTGCAACCTAAAGCCATTATCGAACATATACTGTAACAAAACAGGAACATTGATGTAGCTGAGCTTAATGTCTGAATCAATGTTGCCAGTTTTTAATTTAGCTCCTTGTCCGGAGAACATAACTTCTGGCTGCAGACCAAACTGAGGGCCTAAATGAATATGCGCAAGCAAGCCACCATTAAAATTGATCCGGGTTTTGTAGTCGAAACCATCCTGTTCTAAGTTAAAACCATTAAGGCCAGCCTTAATACCCAGGTTAACGTTTTGTGCCTTTGCAGATGTGGTTAATAGCAATGCTGCAAATGCTACACTCAAAATTGTTTTCATAAAAGTTTGTTTTAAATTTTTAAATCAGTTTTCAGAATGCTTTTCTCTTTTTTGCATTCCACCACCATAACGCAAGAATGATTCCAATGTGCCAACATTGAAAATCCAGTGCCGTACTGGCATTATTAAAATTTTTATTCGAAATAAATTGCTCGGCTTGATACAGGTGTACACAAATGGGGCAGGGCATTACACGAGAATTATACAAACAGCAGCCCTTAGTGCCATCATTTCACACCACTGTCATATTAGGTTCTATAGTTTTATCTCGAACAAGCTCAGGAAGATTGCGCTGTAATGCTTGGGCAATTGTTTGCTGGAAGTGGGTGTAATAGTGCCTAAAAATTCGAAGCCACATTTGGTGTAATAGTTTATGAGCGCATCATTATCGCCCCAGGTATCCATTCTAATAAATTTTTTATTCATTTGCAATGCGTGGTCCCTGGCCCATTCTATTATAGATTTTACATATCCCTTTCCCCGGTGCAAGGGGTTAGTTACAATTCTGTGAATGTAGATAGACGGATCCCCATTTTTTTCTTTCCAGATATAGGGATCCTCGTATGCTATAGCAAAAAGGCAAACAACCTCATTTCCTTCCATTATTTTCCACTGCCTGCCTTCTTCAATTTCATGCTGCACCATGTTCCTGTCAAAGTCTAACCAGTGTTTATCAAACCTGGTTTTTTGAAATGCTACAGCCTGGTCATACAGAGTGAAAATGGTTTCTATATCCTTGCTTTCGCTGTTGATGATTTGCATAAGCTGAGTAGATGTTGAATGTTTAAAAAAATCTTTCGCAAATTATCAAATTTGGTAGAACGATGAGCAAGTATCAACGGCTCCAATCGCTCGGATATACGACAGAATATATGCCTTCTGCACGGGCATTAAGACAGGATAATGCCCAATAAACAAAAGGTAACTATCAGTATAAATTCCGTTATTTTTGCCACCTAAAAGAAGTAAAAGCGTACATGAAGAACATTCGCAATTTTTGCATTATTGCCCATATTGATCACGGCAAAAGTACCTTGGCCGACCGTCTCCTACAAACCACAAATACCATCAGCGATAGGGATATGCAGGCCCAGGTATTAGATGATATGGACCTGGAAAGAGAGAAAGGTATAACGATTAAAAGTCATGCCATTCAAATAAATTACCCATTCAAGGGGGAAGAATACATTTTAAACTTAATTGATACACCCGGCCACGTAGATTTTAGCTATGAGGTGAGCAGGGCCCTGGCTGCATGCGAAGGTGCATTGCTCCTGGTAGACGCTACCCAGGGCATTCAGGCACAAACAATCAGCAATCTTTACCTGGCCCTAGGCAACGATTTAGAAATTATACCGGTTATTAACAAAGTAGATATGGATGGCGCCATGATACCGGAAGTAACGGACCAGATTGTAGAACTTATTGGTTGCAAACCAGAAGATATTCTGCTTGCCAGCGGCAAAAGTGGGATAGGTATCGAAGAAATTTTATCTGCTATAATTGAGCGCATACCGGCTCCTGGCGGCGACCCTGAGGCTCCCTTGCAGGCATTAATATTTGATAGCGTGTTTAATAGTTTCCGGGGCATCATCGTTTACTTCCGCATTTTTAATGGCAGTCTTAAACAGGGCGATAAAGTAAAATTCTTCAGTACTGACCAGGAATATTTTGCAGACGAAGTAGGCATATTAAAGCTGGGAATGGATAAGAAAAAATCTGTTCATTGTGGAGATGTGGGTTACATAATCACTGGTATTAAAAATGCTAAAGAGGTAAAAGTAGGAGATACGTTGACCAACGTCATTAACCCTACACAAAGTCGTATAGATGGGTTTGAAGAAGTGAAACCCATGGTGTTTGCAGGTATCTTTCCTGTAGAGACAGATGCCTTTGAAGAATTGCGGGATTGCATGGAAAAGTTGCAACTCAACGATGCCTCTCTAACTTTCGAACTCGAAACATCGCAGGCGCTCGGATTTGGTTTTCGCTGTGGGTTCCTCGGCTTACTTCACATGGAGATCATACAGGAAAGATTGGAGCGGGAGTTTAACCAAACTGTTATCACCACCGTACCAAACGTGAGCTTTATAGCACATACCACCAGGGGCGAAGTGATAGATGTGCACAACCCCTCTACACTACCGGACCCGAGCCGTACCGAACGTATTGAAGAGCCATTCATCAAGGCACAAATTATTACGCAGGCGGAATACATTGGTAATATCATGACACTTTGCATCGGCAAGCGTGGCATGCTCATTCACCAGGGATACCTAACACCCACTCGTGTAGAACTCACTTTTGAAATGCCGCTTACAGAAATCGTGTTTGATTTTTACGACAAACTAAAATCTCAAACCCGGGGTTACGCATCTTTCGATTATCATCCCATAGGTTTTAGAGACAGTGATATTGTACGCATGGATATTATGCTGAATGGAGAAAAAGTAGATGCGCTTAGTGCGTTGATACATCGCAGCCGCAGTCATGAATTTGGAAAAAAGTTGTGCGAAAAACTAAAGGAGTTATTGACCCGTCAGCAGTTCCAGATTGTCATCCAGGCAGCCATCGGTGCAAAAATTATTGCCCGGGAAAATATCAGTGCCATGCGTAAAGATGTTACGGCCAAATGTTATGGTGGCGATATCAGTCGTAAACGCAAACTATTAGAAAAGCAGAAGGAAGGTAAAAAGAGAATGCGGCAAATTGGTAACGTAGAAATTCCGCAGGAAGCATTTTTGGCAGTGTTGAAGTTGGATTAGGAAGCCCCTATCTCCGCCAACTTTCGAAGAACTTAGGTATCTAGTGTCTTATTGATTTGTTACTTGCCAATGTGTGTGGGTTATTATTTTGGAACAAGCTCAGTAACACTAGTGAATATCGTTGTGGTTCCCCCGTCAGTATTGCGGGGTCACTCACTTATACTGAATCTCAAAACTCAACAAATGATTATGTTTTTACGATGGAATAGGCTACAACAATAAGAAACAAATTAAAAGTTCATTTTAAAAAATATTCCCCGCCCATTAGGGACTAAGCCCTCTCGCCTTTAGGAGAGGGGGTTGGGGGTGAGGTTACATGAAATTCTTTCCCGAATCTACCATA
>JAYTBG010000418.1:0-2799 GCA_043737055.1 Chitinophagaceae bacterium
AAATTCAGATACATCAACTAAACCTAAAAACATGAGCAACGCAGAAAAATTAAAGGCCTTAAAACTTACAATGGATAAAATTGATAAGGATTTTGGAAAAGGATCGGTAATGATGATGAGTGACAAAGGAGTAGAAGAACAGGAAGTAATATCTACAGGATCAATTGGATTAGACGTGGCCCTCGGCATTGGTGGCCTACCCAAAGGAAGGGTAATAGAAATTTATGGTCCGGAATCATCTGGTAAAACAACGTTAGCCATCCACATAATAGCAGAAGCACAGAAAAAAGGGGGTATGTGTGCCTTTATAGATGCCGAGCACGCTTTCGATAGCATTTATGCTCAAAAGCTAGGAGTAGACATAGACAATCTCTTGATTTCTCAGCCCGATTATGGTGAGCAGGCGCTTGAAATTGCTGATAGGCTCATACTGTCTGGTGCACTAGATGTAGTCGTGATAGATTCTGTGGCGGCTCTTGTTCCTAAAAGTGAATTGGAAGGTGAAATGGGGGATAGCAAAATGGGTCTTCAGGCAAGATTGATGAGCCAGGCCTTAAGAAAGCTAACAGCCACTATTTCTAAAACGGGTAGTTGTTGCATATTCATCAACCAGCTTAGAGAAAAGATTGGAGTAATGTTTGGGAACCCGGAAACAACGACAGGCGGTAATGCTTTAAAATTCTACTCATCCGTAAGGTTAGATATTCGCCGCCAGGCACAAATTAAAGATGGCGATGAGGTGATAGGTAACCACATTAAAGTAAAAGTGGTTAAAAACAAAGTGGCACCCCCTTTCAGGCAGGCCGAGTTTGATATCATTTATGGCGAAGGAATTTCAAAAGTTGGAGAAATCATAGACATGGGTGTGGAACTTGGTATTGTTCAGAAAAGCGGTAGCTGGTTTAGTTACAACAATGACAAGCTTGGCCAGGGTCGTGAGGGTGTAAAAAAACTCCTGCAAGACAATCCGGAATTGGCAACGGAGATTGAAGTGAAAATAAGAGAAAAAATAAAGGAGAACATGGGTTAAAATATTTGCATAGATATTTTTAGTTGGGTTATTAAGTATTACAACCGCCTTTTTCTAAAGGCGGTTTTTTAGTAGAGTTCACGACCTTCACATTCTAAAAACCTTTTATTGAAAGCTACTAACAGGGCTCACCTTGCGTTACTATGTACTAATGTATTTTTTGCTATAAACTTTACGGCCATCAAATACCTTGTAAATGGTGGTTTTGCACAACCTTTTGCCATTAACATTATAAGGGTTGCTGTAACAGCCTTGCTACTATGGCTACTATTCATTTTTAAGCCCGTAAAATCTTTTATTTTAAAGAAAGATATCGGGAGGTTCTTGCTTTGCGCCCTTACTGGTGTTGCCATCAACCAATTGTTGTTTGTGAAAGGATTATCCCTAACTTATTCAATTCACGCTTCTTTGCTGATGCTTACAACGCCGATCTTAATTACCATTTTAGCTGCATGGATATTAAAGGAGCGTCTAACAAAACTAAAAGTTACTGGCCTTTTTTTAGGTATCGCCGGTGCCCTGATCCTTGTAACTTCCAGGGAGAGGAGCGGCTATGCTAAGGACGTAGTTTGGGGCGATGTGCTCATTATCCTCAACGCCATTGCATATACTATCTATTTTATTTTGGTAAGACCGTTGATGAAAACTTACAATGCTGTTGTTATCATCAGGGTCATCTTTACCATTGGGTTTTTTATAATGCTGCCTTTTTGTTGGCAGGAGTTTACCCAAATAGAGTGGCAACAATTTACACCCCAGGCATGGCTGAGTCTGGCCTTAGTGGTTGTTATGGGCACCTTTCTGGCTTATTTGTTCAATGCATATGGTATTAAAATTCTGGGAGCTGGTATGGCAGGGGCATATATTTATTCTCAGCCGTTTTTTGCAGCAGCCATTGCTATCTTCTTTTTAGATGAAGGCCTCACAATTACGAAAATAGCCGCCGCAGCATTTATCTTTTCAGGCGTCTTTCTAAGCAATAAGAAAAGTAGTATTGACTAGATTTAATAAAATTTATAACTGTTTTGGATATTGAAAAAACAGGTACTCTTTTTTGCTGTCCCCAAATTTTTTCCAGCTATCCGCTAGCATATGCACCGCAACTATAGCACAGGTAGGCATATTAGCTATTTTTACATTCACGCCAAGGCTGTTTACAAAATCAGTAATGCCGGGATTGTGAGAGAAGAGAGCAGCACTGTTGTAATTGTCCGGTATAGACTCTATCACTTCATAAAATATGGATGAGGGAGCATGATACAGTTTATTTTCTAAAACAATATCACCTGTTTCCCGTTTGTATATTTCACAAAAAAGCTTGCAGGTTTTCAATGCCCGTTTTGCAGGGCTGCTAACAAAGCAGTCAATTGTTACACCTGAGTCCAACAAGCGCCTAGCCATAACAGGTGCATCTTTTTTTCCACGTTCATTCAAAGACCTATCAAAATCTGGCTGACCAAAATCGGCCCAACTGCTTTTTGCATGGCGTACAACGTAAAGTGTTTTCATTTAAAAATATTTTATGGTTGATTTGGAGGCTGGGTATGCAAACTATTATATACAGAAACTCTCTGCATGCTTCCATCCATATCTTGCTAAAAGCATGCCTCTAAAATAATAGCTACGCAATTAAATTTCACTATTTTGTAAGTTCATTTCAAGCCCAACTCATGAAGATACTCTTGTGTGCTACACTGTTTGTTAGCGGATCTTTGTTTTTTGCAGATTGTGCCTCTGCTAAAAAGAGCGTTTCATCAGTTCCGTCTGTA
>JAYTBG010000419.1:0-6897 GCA_043737055.1 Chitinophagaceae bacterium
AAATCAGTTTCAATATTACTGGTAAAGCCATATTTATAATCACTCTTGGTATAATCTTCAAGGGTTGCTGTAGATGATTCTTTACTCATGATTTTTAGAATTTTATGATGCTTAATGCAAAGTTTCAATTGGAAAGATATACAAAAGTATTCAATCTATACTAAAAAGTATAGATTGAATTATATTGAATAGTACAGCATCAGGGGAGGTTAAATTTGATTCAACTGTTTTAAACACTTTTACTCGATGTGAGTAAAGGTTGTTATTAGAAAAGTTTATGGGAGATAAATGGAAGAGTTAAAACTCTAATCCTGAAAGCGGCTGCGGATTTATGTCTTTGCGCTGTATAAATACTTTGCAATTTGTTTCCCAAATCATTAATCGGGGTATATCAAGACAAGCCTCTTTCGTTATAATTTTAATTATAGCGTTTTGCTGGTTTATTGTTTTTAGCAGGTGTAAGAGACGGCAAGACGCCTTCGGGGATTCCTCCTCTATCGCAGATTATGCGGCTTGGCGTTTTGTGTGGGGTATTTGTGCAAGGCAAAACCGTAAATGGCACTATCAGCATTAGTTCGCATAAGCCTATGCCCCTGCCGGGCAAAAAATATGATAAATATTTAGCTTGATAAATACATCCGTAAGTCACCTTCATCACGCATCACAAAATCAGACATCAGCAAATCATACATCAGACAGAATTTGCTAGTCCTTAAAAATCATTTCCGCCAAACGACTATCACGGTTGTAAACATCGTTCCTAAAATTTAAATTGCCTTGTCTATCCACCCATGAGGTAAAATAAGTGATAAAAACAGGAACACTTTTTTTTAAGGTTACATATTGTTCCTTACCGCTGTTCATAGCCTGTGCAACTGCTTTCTCAGTCCACTGCGGATCATACCGTAACAAATACATGGCTAATTTCTTTGGTTCGGCTACACGAATGCATCCATGACTAAAGGCTCGTTTATCTTCTTTAAATAAATTTTTAGAGGGAGTATCATGCAAATAAATGCTGAAGCTATTGGGAAATAAAAATTTCACCGCCCCTAAAGAATTCCATGGGCCTGGTTTTTGGCGCACGCTGTTACCATTCCACTCCATGTGATGTCTGGCTAAATAATTTTTATTTCTGCGAATACCCGGCAGCACCTCACTCTTTAAAATGCTTGCAGGTACATTCCAGTAAGGGCTGAACACTACATATTTAAGATCGCCGGAGAAGATAACCGTTTTATTTACAGATTTTCCGACCACCACATTCATATCCCAAATCAACGAATCATCTTTATAAGCATGTAAGGTAAACTCCGGTATGTTCACTGCTAAATAATCGCCTTTCACATCTACAGGTAACCACCTGCTGCGTTCCATATTTATAATGATTTGTTCTATCCTTTTATTAACCGGTACATTCATTTCAGCAATCATGGTCTGACCTATAATACCATCATTTTTAATACCATTTCTCTGCTGAAAGTTCTTTACAGCAGCTTCCAGGTTTGCATCAAACTTATTGCTTGTAGTATTTGCTTTAAGATCGCCTAGTGCAAACAATCTTTTTCGTATGTCTACAATAATTGCTGCTGAATCATCTAGTTGGTACGATTTTTTATCGGCTTTTATAATTGACCATGCATTTTGCTCTATAGCTTTATATTTAGCAAGAAACTGTTTCAGCAAATGATACTGACGAAACAAAGGTTCGGTTGCACCATTAAAACCCTGAGGTGATTGCAATAAAGAATCCAACCATTTATCATAAGATATTTTTTTTCGTGGAAGGTACCAATCAATTTGTTTGGTCATTTTCTCATCCATACCTGCCCATACTTTTTCTGCATAATAAAAATAGAATGCTGTAAGCAGCAATTCGGTTTCAATTTGCTCGCTTTTGTTAGTTGTTTCCAAAGTGCCCATTAAGCTATCCAATACTCCTTCGTATGGTATTTTTACAGACAGCCCATCTTCCGAAAGGTTTTTAATACGGTTGTACAAATGGCTTGCCTGCTCAATTTGACCTTTACCGTCATACCACGCAAAAGCAAAATTTCTCCCTTTGTAAAACTGAATCATATCCTTTTTATAAGAGGAAACAGCCGTATACTCATTAAAAAACTTTTCCAGTTGTACGCTATCGAATTTAATAGTGGTCTGGGCGCTAAAATTACCCGCTACCTGCCGGGCCGATTCGGTAGCACGTTGTAAAGAATCAGACGCATTATTTTGGATTTGCCCATTTTTTTGTTGCTGGCATGCAACAGTGGAAGAGATGAGCAAAAGCAGAACAAACTTTGTATACATATGGTAATGGTTAAAAATTAAAGATGATCAAAGTAACAAAGAAGAACAACGTAGCATTAAAATTATTTTGCTCTTTCGGCCTATGTTTTACGACGAGGGCGGTTGATAGAAAAAGAGACTCTAACATACTTTTTCCAGCGCCCAAATTTGCACGGGGCAAGGGGCTGTAGTCAGTTACTATATCCCGCAAAATGCTGGTCTGATTTTAACACTACCTGATTTTTAAAAAAGAAAATGATTTATAAGAGCTGTTATTTTCACAGTAAACCAGTACCCTGTAGAAGCCAGCCGCTAAGTTGGATACCCTCATACTGTTATTAAACAAATTATTTGTTGCTACTTTTTGGCCAATGGAATTATAGACGTTGGCATACTTTAATACGTATGGCGATTTTAATTGCAACCGGTCTGCAACAGGATTGGGTGCTACAGAAATAGAGTTAAGCATCAGCTCACAGTCAGTGTTTTGGTCTGTAGGAATTTTACACCTGGCTACTTTGATGGTTTTTTCTATTTGCCCCAGGCAGGTTGTTTCATCAAAATAAGTATAAGTAATGGTATGAAAACCGACCCCCCCCAGGGAGGGAGAAAAAGCATTGTTCCTTATGCCTTTGCCGGCAAAACTGCCCCCTTCGGGCAGGGCCTTTAAAATAAGCGTGCTGTCAAACAAGCAGATACTGTCAGGTAATGTCCAGCTAAAGGTTGGCCCCTTCACAATGCTTATTGTTTTGCTGCTGGTTAACATGCAGTTTTCACTCATTAACTCTAATTGTACAGTTCCATTGATGATTGCCGGATCCCATATCACATCTGCAAATGGAAAATTATCTGCACCACTTATTTTGCCCCCATTTAGTACGGTCCATCTGTAGCTGGCTTTAGGTTGTAAAGAAGCAAAATATTGGCTTGGGTTATTACCATTACTGCACACAACGTCGGGCCCGGTGATGCCCGCACTAATTGGGAGCACATGTACTACTTTAGCAACAGCACCATAAGCTACCGCACCCGCAGTTAAACTCAGCGTAACATTAAAAGTACCGGAACCGGAAAACTGATGCGTAACAACATTACCGGTTTGAAGCGGGGAGCCGTCACCAAAATTCCAGTTAGCTGTATAATTGTCAAAACAGAGGCTACTAAACCGGAACGTATTACAGTTTAAAGAAAGTACAGAAAAATCAGGTTGGCTGGGGCTTTGCCGCCTTGCATCAATAAAAGCCGGCATACTTACGCCAGTTCGGATACTGTCGTTCAGTCTCCTCATGTTAATAAACGCTCCGTTAAAGGTGAAGGCTCCCCATTCGTCCGGATTTGATATGCGGGCCACCATATGATCCTGTGTAGTTACATAAATCTGTCCATCCGGGCCAGGCTGTAATGGCGAAGCAAAGTAAAAGCCTGGTGCTGTAATGACGTTGTATGCAAAATCACTCACCCTGTATTGAAATAACCAATAGGGCAATCCGTTGGTGGCAAAATTAGAACTGCGCAGCAGGTAAAAGTATTTGCCATTAGGGCTAAAAGCAATCCCGGTTTGTATATTGCTGTAGCCGGGAGCATCAGGAATAAGCTTTTCATTTGTCAGCTTTCCTGTCCGACTGTCAAAATCATACATGGCACCGGTACGGTTCGCAGAATTTATTGCAGGTGAGGTTAATATTAATCGGGTACCCAATCGGTTTGCCTTCATCTGGTATCCGCTGCCCCCAAATGCTGTCTGATTAAAACCAGTTGAAATAACGGGGGCTTGTGCATCATCAATGCCGGCAGACCTCACCAGGAAGCTGTAAAAATTTGTATTGCTCCCATACCCTTTGGTGATGATCCAGTAATCGTTTCCATTGCAATGTGGCACTACCGTTAATAATTGCGAGTACCTGTTTGGGAGAGATGGATGACGAAATTGCCTGTACGGTTGTACCGTATTACTGTCTACATCTATTAAAACAAACCTTACCCCGGATGGGGTTTCATCAAAGTTGGGATATACGCCTGCTACAAAATAATTACTTTTTTTTCCGGGAAAAGGGATGTAGCAAATCCCGGTAGAGGCATTGATATCGCTGGCACCAAACATAGGTGCACTTGTAATTTTTTGATGATTCTTGTTCCAGACACTTACGCCATTACTATAAAACAGGAGCTTGCCCATCGAATCACTAAGGCTCACAGTTCCCTGAACAAAAGCACCGGGCTGGCTGGAATATGCCAATTCGCCCTGTATCGACCGATTATTAAAGGCAGTGGTAGTTTGCACAGGTGCTCCTACGGTAAAATCAAGGGAGCCGAAATTTCCAAAATACCAATGGGACATAGATAACATCGAAGAATCTATTTTACAACCGAGCATGGCAAATGTCATTGAGTCTGTTCTTGTATTTGTTCCATTGCTTACTTTTAACACGGCTGTATAATTACCAGGTTGTGTGTAGGTAACTGCAACAGTTCTGGATGTGGAAATAGCAGGTGTGCCGCCCGCAAACCGCCATTCGTACGTTATGGCAGTATTGCCTGCTGCGGGGTTAGAAAAATCGATGGGCTTGCCTGCACAAAAAACGGCATTTTCAGCTTTGATCTGTGGATTAAGAAAAGGAGGGACGCATCCGTTATTACCAATAATACCTGTAGCAATTAAGTTTTCTGGTTGCCATATTTGAGATCTCTGAAGTTGTAGTGTTGCCCACATCCTTTTAACCTGGTCAGCGGTAAAAGTATTCATGCAATCATCATCGGCATAGCTCATATAGTCGTTAATCATGTCTTTGTGAGTAGTGCCAGTGACATAATTGGCGGTACAGGAATTGGGAATATCTCCTGTACAATAAATATTTTGTGTGGTGGATGGCTCAATGTCGCAAATCATATCTCCATTTAGGTCGCAAGCATCCTGTGCAGCCCCCGCCGGATTGGCCCCAGCACACCCCCCTTGGAAAATATGATAAAGGTTGAGGTAATGTCCTACTTCGTGGGCTAGTACTTTGCCTTGTGCCAGGCCAAATCCAAGGTTATAGCCAGCACCCGTCGTATTATCACCAAATATATCAGCCCTCATAACTACGCCGTCCAATAAATAGCCCGGCATTATTGGCCGGGGAGCGTACCCCATCACATTGTTTCCACCGTTAATGGTACTCACTAACCAAATATTAAGGTATTTATTAAAGGGAAAACTGTTTAAAGAAGGATGTGTAAGCTGCATTAATTCATTGGCAGAGGTCATGGTGATATTGTGGTTATAGGCGCCGGTATTATTTGCATACCGCCTTACTCCATATTCCATACCGCCCGGGCCGAGAGCCCATGAAGTTGTATCCTGGGTGTTTCGGGCGAGGCAAAAACGGATACGGGTATCTGCGGCATACGCCGGATGGGACTGCCCATTGTAGCCGGGATAACCCTTGCTGAATGCCGCATTTAATGCCTCTATCTGGGAGCGTATTTGAGCATAGCTAATATTTGTTCCGGAAGCATATGGCGTACCCGCCGGATATACCACATGAATAACCACTGGTATCACATAACTACTATCTCCAGATTCAGTCACTATGAGGTCGGGTCCTTGTTTTTTATCAAGCACGTTATTTATATAATCCTTAAGGTGAAGATTGCTTCGTATCTGCATATTGTCATAAGCAGTATCTACTGTTCGCAAAAGGGTCTTCAACTGTTCATCACCACATGTGTAGGATTGTTTTACCTGGCCATTGCATACCAGCATGAAGACTGAAACTAAAGATGTGATCAGAAAGCGTATTAATAAAGCTAACATAGTGCGTTAATTGATAGAAACCTGACAAAATTTAAACGGAAAACGTTGCAGAAGACAAACCTTAAAATAACAAGATTCGAAACAAAGTAATTTTTGTTCACCCAGAATATTTAATAGAATTAGCTTATGTGGACTCTCCGTTTTTTTCAGCTTAAATGTAAATCAAATATAGCTTCGAATTCTTTTGAAGGGGTGCGTGCATTTATTTGCGCAGGTAAGCCATCACCATATTGCTGCGCTGCCGTGTCCTATTTTTTTGGAAAGCAAAATATAATTTAAAGTCATCGTCACATTTAAAAGTGTGTTGGGGGATCTGTGCTTTTTACTGTAATTAAAGATGCGCCCTTTAAGGTAAAGCTGTTTCTGCCAACCCATCCCAGTGTTGCATAGCTAAAGATTTACCTGGCTTAGGTTATGATTAATACGCTGCCAGGTGAATATAAATCCACAACCGGGGGCGATTCGTCATTGCGAGGGAGGCACGATCGAAGCAATCCCCCGACAGAAATTTGCATTAAACAAGCTACAGTTTACTGATTTAAAAAATACAGTAACCAAATGTGAAATCATACATCAGCCATCAGCATCTTCTTTTGGCGCATACATTCGGATGAGCATTGTGTACGGCGTATTTGTGCCATGCAAAGCGATCAATGGGTTCCGGTAGAATTGTGTCTCATTTTCATTTTATCTAAAAATACAATTAGTTCCACTCCACATATTTGTTACCCTTTCATTGGGTGCGTCTTTGGCAAGCAATGCGGTAATGGTTCCTAAGGATACTTCGGTACCCAGGGTGGTTTTGTTCTTCTTAACCT
>JAYTBG010000420.1:0-6889 GCA_043737055.1 Chitinophagaceae bacterium
ATTTAGAAATGTTGTCAATCGATGAGACTTGTTTATTCACCAGATCAATTCGTTGAGGAATTTTTATTTCTTTGTGAAATATATTATTTGCAAATATTGCATACAAGACAAAAGCTGTCACAATCACGGTCAGGGTAAGCAAGGTTTTTTTCTTCATGAAAACTTGTATAATTTTTACTTGTACGAAAATAGCAATTAGTTTTTACCATGTTGGTTTCATTCCAGTGGCCTCCGGATTGCATAAACCGGTTAATCCGGTAAGCGTAAGCTTTTTTTTTCAACAACCGCAAGATACTAACCATTGCATTGAAAAAATGGTTGGTACCTCAAATCATAATGACGATAAGATGGAAACTTCTATCGTTTAAACTTGATCTGCCGATGTTGTAAACTTTGATCCAGACTTTAAAATCTTCATTTAAGCATTTTTAAGTAGTGATAAACATTGAAAACTGAACCTTTACTGAAAGTGTAAGGTCCTGCAAAATAGCGCTTTTACCAAACCCCTTTCATTTCCCAAAATTTAAAATTTCTTATGCTGCTTTTGCCGTTAAAACTGAAGATCTCTATTCCATTTTCTTTTTCTCCCGGGAAAAGCTGGGCAGTAAATACAGCCTCACCGTCATTCACAAAGACTTCTGCAATACTGTTGTCAAAGAAAACTCTAATCTGGATCTGTTTATTTTTCAAAGAGATATTTTTTTCAAAGCGACTCAGCTTTTTAAAGTTGGCATTAAAGGCCGTATTGCTAACCTTGCTCCTGTCTATATAAAACAGTTCCTTTGCAGCATCATACCCTATATCAAAATAATTATTTTGGCTAATGGCAATTCTTGCTCCCGCAATGGACGCCTTGCCGGGCTCCAGTAGAAATTCCATTTCAAATTGTTTGCTTTTTATGGGTAGCATTTTTTTGCCTGATACGACTTGATTGGGTAGCTGAAAGATTTTTTTTCGCAGAGATGCAACTGCAGCAACCGGCTTTTGAATTAAGACCCACTCATTGTTTATTTTTTTTAAACTCAGGGTCCGGGGTATTGCCATGGCGCCTTTCCACGGGTTAGTGGGAATGTCATTTGCGTAATTCCAGTTGTTTACCCACCCAATGGCAGTAGGCTTCTGCGAGGCGGGCAATTGTGTATAAGCGATAGCAGCATAATAATCAGGTCCGTAATCCGGCCGGTAAACTTTGTCTGCCAGGCTTTCATTTATGAATTTTACGCCATCAAACTCGCCGGCAAAATATTGCATTTGAGCATTTTGAGAAGTTTGCAGCAGCCATTTCTTTTTGCCTGGCAATCCTTCCACCGGTACCAATGTTAAATCAGGACATTCCCATACGCCTGTTGTATCACCCGCCGGCCCGAACTCACTTAACAGATTCCATTTTTTTAAATTTTCAGAAGAGTAAAATTGTACGATATGCTCTACCGGGAGCATAACTGCCATGACCCAATATTTTTTTGGTTCATGCCAGAAAATTTTAGGGTCTCTAAAATCTTTTTTCCCTAAGTCCAGCACCGGGTTACCGGCATATTTTGTCCAGGAAATACCTTCGTCCAAACTGTATGCGATGTGCTGCGATTGATTTACATTTTCAATATGCCCTGTGTATACAGCTACCATGGGAACCTTTCGATTTTTACCAAAATCGCTGGTATTATTTTTATCTACTATGCAGGTGCCCGAAAAAATCATTACCCCATTTTCTTCCGGTATTGCTACAGGCTGGTGTTTCCAATTCACTAAATCTTTGCTGATTGCATGTGCCCAGGTCATGTGCCCCCAGACATTACCAAAGGGGTTGTACTGGTAAAATAAATGATACAGACCATTGTTATACACAAGCCCGTTCGGGTCATTGCACCAATTAGTGGCCGGCGAAAAATGAAACTGCGGGCGGTACTGCTCTTTATGTAAGTTGGGTTGGGCATTTACAATAAAAAAGATTGCTACCCATGCAATCATTAAAAATATTTTTTTCATGATAATCATTAAATCTCAGGTATTTATGTTCGCTGCGCCCTCTACTCCTCTGCGTGCTCCTCTTTACTCTGTTCTTTTAATTCCTGCCTGCTTCCCTGCGTACCCCTTCCAAAGCTCTTTATGCGCCCTCACTCTGCGCCCTCTGCCCCTCTGCGTGCCACTTCAAATCCCTCCTTAACATCATCACGCACTCAGTTTCTTTTCCAACTCCTCCAACGAAACACCTTTTGTTTCCGGCATTTTCGTCAGTACCCAAATCAATTGCAGCACCATCATCGCAGCAAGGAAAGCGAAAATAATCCAGGGTTTATCTCTTAAAATTCCATCAGTCTCATTCAAAAATACCGGCGTTATCAAAGTGATGATGGCTGCAAATACCCAATGCACACTCGCACCAAAAGATTGGCCCATCGCCCTGATCTTGTTGGGAAAAATTTCTGAAATGAAAACCCAGATTACCGCACCCTGGCCCACCGCATGTGATGCAATAAAAAGTAATAAGAACACCATGAGAAACGTCGGGCTCGCTTGGGTATTAAAGGCGTAAGCAACCATCGAAAGGCTGATAATGTAACCAATCGATCCAATGACCATCAACGTTTTTCTTCCGAGCCTGTCTATGAGATATAAACCCACAAAAGTAAAAAGCAGGTTTGTTCCACCGATAGCAATTGAATTAAGCAGCGATTCCTTTGCGGCCAAACCAATTCGTGAAAGAATTTCCGGTGCATAGTATAAAATGAAATTGATCCCTGATAACTGGTTAAAAAATGCGATAAAAAATGCAAGCCATATTATTTTGGAGTGCTTCGCATTAAAAAATTGAGATGCATTTGGCGCCAGTGTCTCATGCTGGTTACTTTTAATCACAGCGGCTACCTCCCCATCTATATCTTCTACCCCAATGCTTGCCATTATTTTTTTAGCCCCTTCCACATCATTTTTTTTAGAGATAAGCCAGCGGGGACTTTCCGGCACACCTGTTACCATTATGGTGTAGATAAGCGCAG
Organism: Chitinophagaceae bacterium; assembly: GCA_043737055.1. Taxonomy (GTDB): domain Bacteria; phylum Bacteroidota; class Bacteroidia; order Chitinophagales; family Chitinophagaceae; genus Ferruginibacter. The sequence goes on from JAYTBG010000420.1 coordinate 2,997, forward strand.
GGATAGCCAATACTCCTAACATCCAGCGCCAGTCGTTGATGCCGCCAACCCCCTGTAGAAAATAGTTGGATAAAAAGGCTATCAAAATACCAAACACAATATTAAACTGGTACATGGCAGTGAGCTTTCCCCGGGTAGCAGCGGTGGATATTTCTGAAATGTATGTGGGTGCCACAACAGAAGAAACTCCTATGCCTACGCCACCCATAAATCTAAAGAAAGAAAAAGTATAAGGGTCGGTGGCGAACGCTGAGCCGAAAGCGGATACGGCAAACAAAATTCCTATCCAAAACAAAACTTTCTTGCGACCATACTTCTCTGTAGGCATACCACCGAAGATCGAACCCAGTACAGTTCCCCACAATGCCATCGACATGATAAAAAAACCATGAAATAAAGGGGAAGTATGCCAGAGATCCTGGATAGGTTGATTGGCGCCGGAAATTACGACGGTGTCAAAGCCGAAAATAAAACCTGCCAGGGCGGCCACGATCGAATAACGAAAAAGTTTTTTTTGATACATAAGCAAGCATTGAACATTAAAATGGCGGGGCGAATTAGAAATGCAACCTGTAAGCTAATATTGAAGCAGGCGTGTGAACAAGATAGAACATCTTTGTTATTTAAACTTGCCATCAGCCACAGTTCTTTAAATGCTTTGCCTTAATTTCACCAGCTTAAAACTCATGTATGAAACAATTGCTTGTCTTCACCTGTTTTGTAATGCTGTGCACATCACCCTTTGCACAAGATCCCTGGAAAATAACTGCTACCAAAATTGATCCGGCAAAATACTACGGTATAACTGTGGCCAACGGTATGCTTGGTATTGTAAGCAGCCCCGAAGCATTTAAAGTGAAAGATGTTGTATTAGCCGGCGCCTACGATCTGTATGGACGGGGCAGGGTAAGTAATTTTTTAAAAAGTTTTAATCTCCTTAATATGTACATGGAAATTGATGGCAGGAGACTTTCCAATGCAGATGTGAGCAACATGCAACAATCGCTGGATATGAAGCAGGCAAAATTTACAACTTCTTTTGACTACAAAGATGTTGGCAATATTAGTTATACCTATTACGCCCTGCGGCAACTGCCGTATTCTGTGCTTATGGACATTACAGTGACAGCTAAGAAAGATTGCAACCTTGGAAGCGCCAGTGTGATGGAAGCGCCCGACGCTTTAAAAGATGTAGAAAATTATTACAACGAAATAGACAGGCCTCACACTACGATCAGTTTACTTACCTCCACAGCAAAAAGTCCTACAGGCAAATTGCTCATGTGTGCCAGTAATTCTTTTTTATTTAGCGAGGTCCATGGCAGCGAGCCACGGGTGATACACGAGATGTGGGACAACAACATGCACCTGATGAAATTTGCAAAGAAATTGAAAGCAGGCGAAACGTATAGTTACTCCATCGTGGGTTCTTCCATCACTTCGGCCCATCACAACGATCCGCTAAATGAAGCGGAGCGCCTTACCATTTTTGCAAAGCTGCAGGGCAGAGAACGATTGGTAGAAATGCACAACAAAGCCTGGGAAGAATTATGGAAAAGCGATATTTTAATTGAAGGCGATGCGCAAAGCCAGCAAGATGTGCATAGCATGATCTACCATCTTTATTCTTTTGTGAGAGAAGGAACTTCTAACAGCCCAAGCCCGATGGGGCTAAGTGGTCTTGGTTACAACGGTCATGTGTTTTGGGACACAGAACTTTGGATGTTTCCTACCATCTTACAACTGCAGCCGGCCATGGCAAAAAGCATGGTAGAATACCGTTTTGAAAGACTGGATGCTGCAAAGAAAAATGCCTTCGGCAAAGGTTACAAAGGCGCTATGTATCCCTGGGAGAGTGCAGAAACAGGTGTTGAAGAAACACCGGTTTGGGCATTGAGTGGCCCGTTTGAACATCACATCACAGCTTGCGTAGGCATTGCCGCCTGGAATTATTATTGTGTTACCCAGGATAAGAATTGGCTTAGGGAAAAAGGTTGGCCTGTTTTGAAAAACACTGCAGACTTCTGGGCGAGCCGGGTTGAAAGAAATGGTCCTGGCAAATACGATATTAAAAATGTAGTGGCAGCAGATGAGTGGGCGGAGAATGTAGACAACAACGCCTTTACCAATGCAGCCGCCAAAGCCAACTTGCAGTATGCCACAGCCGCAGCCAAAATTCTGGGCGTGGCAGCAGATGCAGACTGGGCAAACGTTGCCAACAATATTCCTATCCTAAAATTACCGGATGGCACTACCAATGAACATGCAACCTACAAGGGCGAAGGAATTAAACAGGCAGATGTAAATTTATTGGCATTCCCCCTGAAGGAAGTAACAGATCCCAAACAAATAAAAAAAGACCTGGACTATTACTCTGTAAGAGTTCCCAATGAGGGTACGCCCGCCATGACCCAGGCCATATTTGCGTTGCTGTATGCACGTATCGGAGAAACAGAGAAGGCATTTCACTTTTTTAAAGACGCTTATGTGCCTAACTTTTTACCGCCATTTAATGTGATAGCCGAAACAAAGGGCGGCACCAATCCCTATTTCGCTACCGGTGCCGGAGGTGTACTGCAAGCGGTTTTAAATGGTTTTGGTGGATTGGAGATCACCCCATCCGGTTTGATACAACTGAAATCTACACTGCCAAAGGAATGGAAAAGCCTAACGCTGAAAGGCATTGGACCCGATAAAAAAACTTACACGGTAAAATAAGGCTGGCATCAAAAAAAGGAAAACGCTATGAAATTTGAGGGATTCAATTAAATGAGGTATTTTGCAAATATCAAAATGAAACAAACTGCTGCTATATTTCTTCTAGTCATCTTTTCCGTCAATATGTTCGGCTACAGAGTGATTTACAATTACATGGCAAATAAGGCAGATACTCAATTAGAGCTGGCACTCGATGAGGAAGTTTACAACGAAGCAAATCTGATCAGTATCAAGCAGGCCACTAACCTTCCTTACTATAACAATTCAAATGCCTTCAAGCGTTTAGATGGCGAAGTAAATATCAACGGAACCATTTATAAATACGTAAAGGTTAGGGTTTTCAAAGATTCGCTTGAGCTGCTGTGTATTCCGCATTTATCAAAAATGAAAATACAAGATTCGAAAAACGAATTTTACAAATTAGTGAACGAGCTGGACCCAACTGGAAACAAAAAGAAATCAGCACCAGATCAAAAGCAGAGCAAAGGGACTACCGCTGAATATGAAGAATTTTATACTGGTAGTTTACTCAAGGCTCCACAAAAAATTATCTCTACTTTATTTTTTTATACCACCCCGGCCACTACAGAAATATTTGGCAAATCTGCCGAACGCCCGCCAGATGAAACTTGCAATAATTCTAATTGTTAGTTTTCAGGCTCAGTCACTAACGTGAAGCCTGCCATTTTCCATTGGTAAATTTTTTTATGAGATTTTTATTTTATGCAACAGCGTTGTTGCTATGTGCGGCTTCCTGCAAGAATGAGCCTGTCAAGCAAACATATTTTGCTGATGCTTTTACCTACAGCAAAACAGTGAAAGAACTTAACGAGGTAGTGAAACATGTGGGGTTTGCGCCGATAGTGGCTAGTCGCAATTATACTTATGCAAACATTGCGGCCTATGAATGTATTGTGGCAGGGTATCCGAATGAGTATACCTCTTTGGCGGGGCAAATCAACGGTTTAACAGCCATGCCAATTGCAGATACATCCGCCGCAATCGACTTTGAATTTGCGGCGCTTTTGGCCTTTTGCAAAGTGGGAGAAGCGGTTACCTTCCCCGAAGGAAGCATGCAGGAATATGTAGATGGATTAAAGCAGGAAGCAAAAGATAATGGTATGCCCAGCGACATGTTTGAAACGACGGTAGCTTTTGCAGATACGATGAGTAAA
>JAYTBG010000421.1:0-2785 GCA_043737055.1 Chitinophagaceae bacterium
TTCATCACCTGCTACAATCCAAAAAACCGCAACAAGCGCAAAGAAACATTTGATGCAACCACCAACCCTGAAGGTCGCTGGAGGAAATTTACCTACGATGAAATCATCGCAAGGGATAAAACATCTTTAGACATTACCTGGCTTAAAGATAAATCACTTGCTGACCTGGATAATCTGCCAGACCCGGAGGTATTGGCGTTGGATATTGTGGAGAATTTAGAGGCGGGGTTGGATAGTTTTAGGGCGATTATAGCGTCGTTGAGTGTGAAAAAGTGAGCACGGAAGAATGATTAGAATTGGCTAGCCTCGTTCTGAATTGTCAAAGGTATATTTGGAAACGGTTGGAAACATGAGCGAACAGAAGACATACATATGGAGAATGACCTATTATCGCAATGTTGGTTTCATATTGCGCAACGGTTTGCATTGCTGTAACTGTGCTGTACAGGATCCGGCGTATGTGGGTATCGGCTTTAAAACTTTAATCAGCCAAAGGGGCGCATGGCCAGTCAATATAAATCCAGAGGGAGTTTTAAACGACTATATTCCTTTCTACTTCCACTATAAAATGCCGATGCTGTATAAAATTTATAACAAAGAAGTGCCGGATTATGCAGGTAGGCAGGAAGAGATTATTTACCTGGTGAGTTCTGTGGAAAAAGTTGCTGAACTACAACTGCCTTTTGTATTTACAGACAGGCATGCTTATGTTGTTTACAGGAATTTTTTCAATAAGTGCTCCGACATTGACAAACTTGATTGGGTAGTAATTAAGGATAATACATGGTACCTGCATTACAGTCAATTAAGGAAAGAATTGAAGCAGGCAGAATTTTTGATTCATCAACATTTGCCAACAGCTGGCATTTTAGGCTTTGTAGTGCACAATGAGGAAATAGCTACATTTGTAAGAAATGAAATAGCTACCGCCGGGCTCTTCTTAGAAGTTGCTGTAAAACCTGACTATTATTATTAATGATTACCTACAAACATAGTAACCTTTTGCAATCTGATGCAGATGCACTTGTGAATACCGTCAACATGGTAGGTATTATGGGTAAGGGTATTGCATTGCAGTTTAAAGAATATTTTGCCCTCAATTTTAAGTTATACCAGAAAGCCTGTAGAGCAAAGGAAGTGAAGATCGGAAAGATGTTTGTTACAGAAACGGGGCTGTTTACGGGCCCTAAATACATCATCAACTTTCCCACAAAAACCGACTGGAGAGCCAATACCCGAATTGAATATATCGAAGAAGGGCTGGAGGATCTGATTCGTATCATAAAGGAAAAAGATATTAAATCCATAGCTGTTCCACCACTTGGTTGTGGCAATGGTGGCCTGGATTGGAAAGATGTAAAGCCATTAATGGCACGGACGCTGTCTGTCGTTGCAGATAAAGTCGATATTGAAATTTACGAACCCGGTCACCATACTTATGCAAAAACAACTGTAAGCTCCCAAGCACCCAAATTGAATAAAGTGAGGGCATTGATAATTGCGTTGGCTCATCGCTACAACTTCCTTGGATTTGATATTTCACATTTAGAAATTCAAAAACTGGCTTATTTTCTGCAAGCCATGGGCCAACCAGATTTAAAACTTCAATTTGAAAAAGGTGCCTTTGGTCCCTATGCTGTCAATCTCAAACACCTGTTAGCTTATTTAGAGGGATATTACTTTAAGGGACAAATCCGATTCCAGGATATGAAGCCAACTGACGCTCTTTTGCTGGTTAAAGATTATTTGCCCGAGGTAGACAAAATTATAGAGGCAGAGCTGAGTGATGAAGAAAAACGCAGGTTAAAAAGGCTCGGTAGTTTGATAGAAGGTTTTGAATCGCCGTTTGGCTTAGAATTGTTGGCAACCGTTCACTGGGCAGCAAGAGAAAGTGGAGACAATTCTTCAGTCAACACAATTAAAACTTACATCAGCAACTGGTCGCCTAGAAAAAAGGCATTAATGACCGATGCCCAGATAAGCATAGCCCTGAACAGAATTAATCAATACTTTGCCTAGGCGTCAGCGCATCGTCTATCTTTTCCTTCACTCCCAGGCAACTCATGCTTCTTCTTACTCCACAATCTTTCGTTTTGAATAATCAGATGTTGCAAGAAGATTTTTCTTCTACTTAAACAACTCTTAAATTGTACTCATGCCCATCCTGTTTTTCTTTCTTTCACTATTTGTATCAGCCACACCCAAACCAGCAGTAGCTCCGCTCAAAATCGCCATTGTCTATTACGCCCCCATTGATAAAAATTTAAAAGCCGAATTGGTAAAAAACATCACCGCCACCTACAACTGCACCGCCACCGAAATAAAAGGAATTGCTGCCCTGCCTGCAGCAGCATAGTACAAACCCCGCAATCGCTATAGAGCAAATCTTTTACTCGAGGATCTTAAAAAGTACAATGGATATGATAAAATAATCGGCATCACTAACAAAGATATTTCCACTACCAGCAACGGCGTTTACGACTGGGGCATTATGGGGCTGGCATACCGGCCGGGAAAGCAATGTGTCATATCTACCTTCAGGATAAAAACACCCGACAAAATTTTGTTCAACGACCGTTTGGTTAAAGTAGCCTTGCATGAACTCGGGCATACGATGGGCCTGCCGCACTGTACCTTTAGCCGCACTTGTTTTATGGAGGCTGCAGAGGGCACGATAAAATCGGTGGACAGGGAGACGAGGTTCTTATGCTCCAATTGTAAAAAATTGATTCAACCCTACAGTAAATAATATGAACGAAACATTTAAAAGCTGCGTCCAATTGCT
>JAYTBG010000422.1:0-6835 GCA_043737055.1 Chitinophagaceae bacterium
ACATTATTACCTACGGTCTGACGGTCCCCGTTAGCACCGGCAATTTAAAAGCTGGAAAAGAATGGCTTTTACCCTCGGCCCCAGAGGGAATAGTACGACGATGAGTTTTGCCCTAATAAAAGTGTGAGGCGGTAAAGAACAGTTTAAAAAGGCAAAGCAGGGAAGGTGATATTTTAAAGTAGCTTTAACAATGCATCTGGGTATCGGTGTCAGAGTTTTTAGTTTGCTAAACTTTTAGTCCGAAAACTCAGCAGCACAATTGGCGATTTACAAAAAATATAAAAATTTAAACATGCAGCAAACTATTGCCCAGGTAACATTGCTGGTACACGACTATGATGAAGCCATCGCTTTTTATACGCAAAAACTAGGGTTCACCCTTGTAGAAGATTCTACGCTAAGTGAAACAAAACGCTGGGTAGTTGTAGGTTCTAAGGATAATGTAGGTTGCAAATTGTTGTTGGCCAAAGCAAATGATACCGAACAAAAAAGCCGGGTGGGTAATCAAACAGGTGGCCGTGTTTCTTTCTTTTTATATACCGATGATTTTAATACTTATTACCGGCATCTAATTACAAATAATGTAGAAATCATCCGGGAACCTGTTGCAGAGCCATACGGTCTTGTGGCTGTATTCGCCGATCTGTATGGCAATCTTTGGGATTTGATTGAACCAGTAAATCAGAAATTATAACTATGAAAAAACATGTAGTCTGTATGGTAATCTTGAAATTGGAACCTTCATATAGCTACAGATTGTGCAAGGCAATAATGTAAAGAGACTGCTTACTCTACAAACAACTTCACCAACCTCCTGTCATTATAATCATCCACAAACATCAGCACATTATCCAGATGAGCAAACTCCTCTTCTTCATGATAGGTTTTTATCACTACAGCTTTCATACCTGCATTGAGAGCAGATTCTACTCCTTTGGGTGAATCTTCAAAAACAATACAATCAGCATAAGCAGTATTTAAAACATCGGCACATTTTAAAAACACATCGGGGTGCGGCTTGCTGGTAACCACATCGTCGGCCGTTATAATGGCGTCGAAATATTTTTTGACAGGTAGGTTATCCAATACATAATCTACATTGAATGGGCTGGCCGCTGTTCCTATTGCCATTTTAATTTGATGTTCAGCAGCTTTATCTAAGAACGCATCCAGGCCACTAATCAATTTCATATGCGGCAAAAATGACTGCTGATATTTTTGCTCTTTTTTTAAAGAGTGTCTAGCCATCTCTTCGGTGGTAAAAGTTCCCTCACCAAAAACCCTTACAAATAACTCTTCATTTTTACCATACATATGATTTTTAGTGTCCGCCATGGTCATGTTGGCCCCGAGGTCTTCATTTAATACATCGAACCAAGCCTTCTCATGAAAAGCCATGTCGTCGATCATGGTTCCGTTCATGTCAAATAAAAATGCTTGTTGTTTCATTGTAATAAAATTTTTGAGCCAGTTTAATCTGGTATGAAAGGAATGAGGGTAATAGAAAGAAAATATTTTCCTCCAACCCAACTTAAATATCACATAAAAAAATCATCGAGAACTTTATCACAACAAACAACCCAAAAAAAAAGCTCCCGGAGGAGCTTTTCATATTATTGTTTACCAATAGTTATTTTTAAGAAGGGTTTGTCCAACTGTGCATTCCCGGCAAGTGCTGCCGGCGACGGAGCTTCGGCTTGTGCTTGTCGATAGCTGCCGGTACTAATTTTTTTGAGCGCCGCTGCCAAACAGTTTTCGTCAGGGTCGCCCCAGTCTTTGTCCAGTCCATCGGCAACAACTGCATCTACTGCGAGCCCATTAAAATAACTGCCTTCACCGTTTTTATTAGTTGTTTTGAATGACACCGGAAAAACATACCAGTCGCCTACAGGCTGAGGAAAAAATCCTACTGGTTTACCATGTGTTGCCGTTGGACCAATAAGCTTTACATCCATGTAGGGCTTCAAAGTGTTTATCAAAAGTTCGCTAGCCGAGGCAGTACTTTTACTAACAATAAAATGAACGGAGCTGAGGTTTATGCCGCCCGCTTTTTGAATGTAAGTACTGTTGTTGCTTGTGCTATGTTTTGTGTTAAAAACCTGGTTCATCATCAGCCCGCCCTGGGCACTAGATGGTGCAATATAATTTACCAACATTTCGGCAAGAGAAACATACCCGCCGCCATTGTAACGAAGATCTACAATAAGATCTGTTACCTGGCTGCTCGCTAATCTACTGAATACAGCCTGCAGTTGGGAAGCCACCTGTGTTCTATCACCCAGGAAAGAGTTGTAAACCAAATACCCAATTCTTTTGCCCCCGAGTTGATACACAGTATCCATATAAACCGGCTTCTCGGTATAATGAGCAGCCTGCAGTGTGATAGCTTCTGAGGCATTGCCAGGTTTGACGAATGTAAAACTGGCACTTGAAGCTTCATATACATTGTTGATAATATAACCAGCGTTGCCAATCGTCATATTTGTACTTCCATTTATTTCTGTAATTCTCCAGCCTCTTTTTATGCCCGCTCTTCCGGCAGGCGAATTAGGCTCCACCAGACGAACCCGCAAATCGCCTTCAGCTTTAAAAAATACGGTCAAGCCAAAGTCGCCGGCATCGCTGGCCAGGTCGGCCAACAAACTCATACCACCAGCCTGGCGATCCCAATCAACTTTTTTCATTGCAAAGCTCCACTTATCCACCGGTGCTCCAAACCCAGGCTCTGTGCTATATGGCCTAATGGCTTTCATGAGTGCCGCTGGGTCGGCATAACTCTGCGCATTCATGCTATCCGGAAGTTGTGAGCTCCACAAATAAAGATCCCGGGCAAAATAAAGACTGCTGTCCTTTACTTTATCGCCTGTTGGCACCACTACAACGGGAGTCTCTACCAGTGGAGTAGCCATAACATCTGGAATATTTTTTTTGCATGCTGTAAAAGAACCAGCAGCTACCAATAGCAGTGCAAACGAAAGCGTATTTTTTTTCATAAGTACAATGGAACTTTAAGAAGAAGATACGAGCAAAATACCTGCGACGTTTGTACAAAGGCGAGCCCTTTAACAGGCTTTTATATAAAGTTTTGGGAAAGTAAAATCGAGGCTAGGATCTTTGCCCGCCCACTCGCCGCCTGCTGTTTAGCCCAAACTAACCTAGACATATTACAGCCAGCACGTTATAAAAAAAGAGCATCCATGACTGGATGCTCTCGTTAAATAGGTTGAATAGATTTCCGGGAAACCCTATGCATCTTTTCCGTGGCACTGCTTGTATTTTTTACCACTACCGCAAGGGCAAGGATCATTTCTGCCAATCTTCGGATCCACCCTTACAGGAGCCTGTTTCACAGGTGTAGACGGTTCGAAGTAATCTTTTTCATTGGCTGCATAATCATCACCCGCAGCATCTATCTCCGCCTTGTTTACGTTCATGCGACTCATATCCGTTTTCTGTTCCCTGCCCTCTTTTATTTTGCCCGTATTTGTTTCTTCCATTGGTATGCCAGCATGGCTTAGGAAACTTACAATATCCTTGTTTACCTGGTCATCCATTTGCTTGAATGAATTGTAAGCTTCGATCTTGTAAATTACCAATGGATCCTTTTGCTCGTAGCCTGCTGTTTGCACACTTTGGCGGAGATCATCCATTGCACGCAGATGCTCCTTCCAGGAATCATCAATCAATGAAAGCGTGATACCTCGTTCCAGTGAACTACCCAGTTCCATACCGTTGGTTGCAAGGTATTTGTCAAGGTTGGCCAAAACCTGTACGCCTTTTTTACCATCAGTAAAAGGTACCGCCACATTTTCAATGTGATTGCCCTGTTCTTTACGGATGTTGGTAATGATCGGCATGGTTTGTTGCGCCAGCGCTTCCTTCTTGCGACTGTAAAGTGTGATCGCTTCGCTGTATAATTTTTCTGTTAACAGGGCTGCATTTTCTTTGTCTAGTTCCTGGGCGGTGATGCTGGTATCAATACCAAAGTTCATGATCACGGCTAGCTTAAGGCCTTCAAAGTCGTTCGTTTCTTTAAAAGAATTTACAAGTCCATCTGCTACAGAATAAAAAGCATTGTCAAGATCAAGTGCCAGCCTTTCGCCAAACAAAGCATGGTTACGTTTGCCATAAACCACATTTCTCTGCTTGTTCATTACGTCATCATACTCCAGCAAACGCTTGCGAATACCAAAGTTATTTTCCTCTACTTTTTTCTGTGCTCTTTCTATGCTTTTAGTGATCATGCTGTGCTGAATCACTTCGCCTTCTTTATACCCCATCCTGTCCATGAGCCCCGCTATACGTTCGCTACCAAACATACGCATTAGATCATCTTCCAACGAAACATAAAAATTAGAACTGCCCGGATCTCCCTGCCGACCAGCACGACCACGCAACTGCCTGTCTACACGACGGCTTTCGTGGCGCTCTGTACCGATAATGGCCAATCCACCAGCTTCTTTAACGCCGGGGCCAAGCTTGATATCTGTACCACGTCCAGCCATGTTGGTAGCAATGGTTACTGCTCCTGCCATACCAGCTTCTGCTACTACCTGCGCCTCTCTGCTATGCTGCTTGGCGTTTAAAACATTGTGCGGACTATTTTTTTGTTTCAACATCCTGCTCAGCAATTCACTTACTTCTACAGATGTGGTACCTACCAGTGTAGGCCGTCCATCTTTCATATTCGTCTCCACCTGGTCTATCACTGCCTTGTACTTCTCCCGCTTTGTTTTATACACCATGTCCTGATCATCTTTCCTGATCATTTTTACATTGGTAGGGATAGATGCTACGTCTAATTTATAAATGCTCCAAAGCTCTGCTGCTTCTGTTTCTGCAGTACCGGTCATACCACAGAGTTTGTGGTACATCCTAAAAAAGTTCTGTAAAGTAACCGTAGCGTAAGTTTGGGTAGATGCCTCAATCTTTACATTCTCTTTAGCTTCAATCGCCTGGTGCAAGCCATCACTATAGCGCCTGCCTTCCATTATACGGCCGGTTTGCTCATCTACGATCTTCACTGCATCTTCCATCACTACGTACTCAATATCTTTTTCAAAAAGCGTGTATGCTTTAAGCAATTGTTGTACGGTATGAATGCGGTCTGCTTTGAGTGCATATTCATTGAGCAGGTTTTCTTTGCGCTGCAATTTTTCTTCTGCTGTCAGGTCAGTCTTATCAATGTCGCCTAGTTTAGTGGCGATGTCTGGCAAAACGAAAAATTCAGTGTCTTCGCCTTGCCCTGTTATTAATTGAATGCCTTTGTCCGTAAGCTCTACCTGGTTATTTTTTTCATCAATGGAGAAATACAGTTCGGTATCAACTTTGGGCATTTCTTTTTGCTGATCGGCGAGATAATAGTTTTCTGTCTTCTGCAATTTTACCCTCATGCCCGGCTCACTCAAAAATTTAATAAGAGCGCTGTTCTTTGGTAGACCACGATGGGCTCTCATCAAAGCAAGGCCACCATCTTTCGGATCATCATTGCCTTCGGCTATTTTTTTCTTTGCTTCTATTAAGTATTGATTGGTTGCTTTTTTCTGAACTTCAATCAGGCGCTCAATACGTGGCCTGAGATCAAAAAATTGCTGGGTGTTATCGCTGTGGCCTACCGGCCCGCTTATGATCAGCGGCGTACGTGCATCATCAATCAACACACTATCCACCTCATCTACCATGGCAAAGTGATGTTTGCGTTGCACCATTTCGTCGGGGCTATGCACCATATTATCTCTCAAATAATCGAAACCAAATTCGTTGTTGGTACCATACGTAATATCGGCATTATAGGCATTGCGTCGGGCGTCACTGTTGGGTTCGTGTTTGTCTATGCAATCTACTTTCAGGCCCAGCCATTCAAAGATGGGACCATTCCACTCACTATCCCGGCGTGCCAGGTAATCGTTCACGGTTACAATATGCACTCCTTCACCTGCCAGTGCATTAAGGTAGGCAGGCAGGGTACTTACCAGCGTTTTACCTTCACCGGTAGCCATCTCTGCAATTTTACCACTGTGTAACACTGCACCGCCAATCAACTGCACATCGTAGTGCACCATATTCCAGGTTACGAGTCCGCCTGCAGCAATCCATGAATTTTTAAAATGAGCCTCATCCCCTACTATGGTAATGTGGTCTTTCTTAATAGCCAGTTCCCTATCAAGGTCAGTGGCTTTCACCACTATCACTTCGTTCTCTTTAAAACGACGACTGGTTTCCTTCACCACGGCAAAAGCTTCTGGCAGCAATTCCTTAAGTATCTCTTCAATCTTTTTATCCTTATCTTTTTTTAATTCATCTACTTCTTTGTAAATAATGTCTCTGCCGTTTATTTCAGAAACCGGCAAGGCCTCCGCATCTTTGCTTTTTGAAGCAATTGTTTCATCTACTTCAGTTAGATGCTGTTTGATACGGGCTTTGAATTCCACCGTTTTACTGCGAAGTTCGTCGTTGGACAAAGACTGGTAGTCGGCAAAAAAGCGGTTGGCCTTCTCTACCTGGGGCATGATGAGTTTCACATCTTTCTCGCTCTTGCTACCGCCAAAAATTTTGGAAATGATACCTAACATATTTTATATAGTTGTAAAATGCAATAATTGGTTTGGTGATGGTTATTTGTCAAAATTGGTGCTACTCCTTTTCACTAGCCAAATTGACAGGGAGGCAAATGTACTAATAACTTATATAGAGGTTGGGCGCTTTTTAAACTTAACAATGGTTTCGGGTATGTTAACACCCGTATCAGTGACTGCACAGGCGCTGATGCACTTCCGTGGTTACGGCAATGGATCCCAAACCTGAACCGCTGAGCGGGGATAATTAAAACTATTCA
>JAYTBG010000423.1:0-2766 GCA_043737055.1 Chitinophagaceae bacterium
TTTTGAAGTACTAAAAGTTTCGTACATAAAATTCTAAAGCCATGAATAAAGTTATTTTCTTTTCGATGCCCTGGTTATTTGCAGCAATAGGCTATAAGGCCACCGCACAGGTAGATGTTATTACCAAAGACAACAAAAAGGAAACGCAGGAAATTGTGATCCGCAAGAAAGGCGAAAAAGACGCCAGCGTCACCATCCAGTTTAAAGATGATAAGGTGTTGATCAACGGTAAGTCGATTGTTGAGTTTAAGGATGATGCCATCAGCATCAACAACCGAACTTTTTCTTTTAAACAAATAGAAAAAGATTTTGAAGGATTTGGAAGGGATATGGACGCCTTTGGCAGAGACATGGAAGGGTTTGGAAAAGAAATGGAGCTTGCTTTTGCAGGTAAAATGGCGCCGGGCGGACCGTTCCTGGGAGTGGTTACTGAAAAAGCAGCGGATGGAGCACAGATTGAAGAAATTATCAAAGGAAGTGCAGCCGAGAAATCTGACCTGAAAGTAGGAGATGTTATTACGAAGATCAATGACAAAAAAGTAAATGGCCCCGGAGAACTTTCAGAGATTTTACAATCGTTTGAGCCGAAAAAAGAAATAAAAATTTATTACAAAAGAGATGGTAAGGAGAAAAATACCAAGGTCACTTTACAGGAAAGAAAAGTAACGACCTATTCTTTCAACGGTGCCGATGGTGGCTCTAAATCATATTCTTTTCCCCGAGTGCCTCCTGCACCTAGAGCCCCAAGGGTGGCAAGAGTGCCAAGAGCTCCGCAAGTTCCAAATATGTATGATATAGAAATTGAGACAGGTGAAGGACCTGCTTTTTTCTCCCGTCAACCCAAACTGGGCCTAAAGATCCAGGACCTTGAAGAAGGCGAAGGGGTAAAAGTATTAGAAGTTGAAGAAGGCTCTGCCGCAGCAATAGCTGGTTTAAAAAAAGATGATGTAGTAATTCAGATTGGTGGTGAAAAAGTGGCTAACACGGACGAAGCTAGGCACCAGCTAATGGAAAACCGCAGTAAATCTGTTTATGGTATTGTAGCCAAAAGAAACAATGCGGAGATGAAGTTCGACATTAAGATCCCGAAGAAATTAAAAACCGCTAATTTATAGCCATGAACTAAAATAGGAAAAAGCACCAGCGAAGTTCGCTGGTGCTTTTTTATGCACTTCTGATTTTGAATGTCTGATTTTAAATGTCTGATTTTAAAATGTCTCATTTTGAATGTCTGATTTTGGATGCCTGATTTTGGATGCCTGATTTAGGATTTTTCAACTCCCCAGATCACCCCTTCACCTTCCGCCCTCTACTCTCCGCCGTTCACATTTGCCTTTTGACTTTTGCCTTTTGACTTTTGACTTCGCCTTGTGATCCAGGGACTAACTGCTCCCCCACTTCCGCCTCCCCTCCTTATCTTTGCCGCCGTGAAAGGAAATGAAAAATACGAGGTCGTTATCGGGCTTGAAGTGCACGCCCAACTTTTGACCAACAGTAAATTGTTTTGCGGCGACGCCACTACTTTTGGATCCGGGCCGAATACACAAGTGAGCCCCATATCCCTCGCCCATCCCGGCACTTTGCCGGTAATGAACAAAGAAGTCATCAACCTTGCAGTGAGGCTGGGACTGGCACTGAACTGCAGCATTACCCGAACTAATTACTTTGCACGCAAAAATTATTTTTATCCTGACCTTCCAAAGGGTTACCAGGTAAGCCAGGACACAGCCCCCATTTGCAAAGGCGGTTATCTAAGTATTGCCTCCAAAAATGGCATGCAAAAAGTTTGGTTGAACCGCATACACATGGAAGAAGATGCAGGCAAAAGCATACACGACCTGGAAGATGATTTCACTTGCATAGATCTTAACAGAGCAGGCACTCCGTTATTAGAAATAGTAACCGAACCCTGCCTGCACAGCTCAGAGGATGCCTTTACATTTTTAACAAGCCTCCGCAAACTGGTGCGCTGGTTAAACGTATGTGATGGTAATATGGAGGAAGGCAGTCTGCGTTGCGATGCTAACATTTCTGTACGGCTTACCGGGGATACCCGGCTAGGAACACGGGTAGAGGTTAAAAATCTCAATAGTATTCGTAACGTAAAAAAAGCCATCGAAGTAGAAAGCGACAGATTAATTGCCCTGCTGGAAAACGGAGAGACCATCTTGCAGCAAACCCGGAGTTTTGATGCAGGCAACGGAACCACTTTCGCCCTCAGAAGTAAAGAAGAAGCAGATGACTATCGATATTTTCCTGAACCAGACCTGCCACCAATTTTTATAAGCGATGAGCATATAGAAAGCATAAGCGCAGCGATGCCTGTAATGCCAGAAGCTTTGGAACAGCAATTTAAGAATGATTTCGGCCTGACTGATTATGACGTTGCTCTTATCTGCAACGAAAAAGAGGACGCTGCTTTTTATACAGCGTTGGTGGCCGGCAATAGCTTTTATAAAGCCACCGCTAATTGGATGAACGGACCTGTAAAAGCATTCTGTAACCAGGAGGCCATTACTTTGCAACAGTTTCCTTTATCTCCACAGCAGTTGGCAGAACTTGTAGCCTTCACAGAATCAGGGCAGGTCAGTTTTAATAGTGCTGCCACCAAAATATTGCCGGCAATGATAGCCCAGGGTGGTGGCAACCCCCAGGAAGTAGCGGCCACACTTGACCTGCTGCAGAACAGCAATGAAGGAATGGTGGTAGATTGGGTGAAACAAACTTTGGAGTCTATGCCAGAGAAGGTAAAAGAATACAAGGCAG
>JAYTBG010000424.1:0-2753 GCA_043737055.1 Chitinophagaceae bacterium
GTCATGCCCGGAAGACTACAAGGTTGTGCAAACGAGCCTTGCCAAATCAATACCGTGAAAAATAAAGCAATTAGACTTTTAAGCATAAGCTTGTAAAGATAAACGAAGATGGCTTTTACAGTAGGAACGCTGCTTGCCGCTCTTGTAATGTTTTATTGAATTTTATTTTTTATCTCTTGTAGTTTTAGCAGCGCCTCTACGGGTGTTAGCCTGTTAATGTCGGTAGCCTCCAACACGGTCCTTATATCTTCAAACGTAACAGAGTGTGCATCAAAAATACTGAGTTGCATTTTAGGTAGAGAAAGCTCCTTTACTTTTTCCTTAATGCCCGCACCCATATTTTTTGGGCCATTACTGGTTACCGTTTGCCGGGTGTCTTCCAATTGTGCCAATATTTCATTTGCACGATCTATCAGCGAAAGGGGCATGCCTGCCATGCGTGCCACATGAATACCAAAACTATGCGTGCTGCCGCCTGCCGCAAGCTTGCGTAAAAAAATTACTTTGTTGCCTACCTCTTTATTGGTGATGTGATAATTTTTAATGCGGTCAAATTTGTCCTCCAATTCATTTAGCTCATGGTAATGCGTGGCAAACAATGTTTTGGGTTTATAGGGAGATTGGTGAATGTACTCGGCAATACTCCAGGCAATAGAAATACCATCGTACGTAGATGTGCCCCTGCCAATTTCATCAAGCAAAATCAAACTACGGGAAGATAAATTGTTAATGATGCTGGCAGTTTCATTCATTTCTACCATAAAAGTGCTCTCGCCGCCACTAAGGTTATCTGAAGCGCCAACCCTTGTAAAAATTTTATCCGTCAGGGGAATTTTGGCAGACGATACCGGTACAAAACTGCCCATGTGGGCCATCAAAGTTATCAAGGCTGTTTGCCTTAATATTGCGCTCTTACCACTCATGTTAGGCCCGGTTAAAATGATCAGTTGCTGCGTATCGGCATCCAATAAAATATCGTTGCTGATGTAGTTTTCGCCTGCAGGCAAATTTCTTTCTATTACCGGGTGCCTGCTGTCCTTCAGTTCCAGCTCATTTCCATCATGCAATAAAGGTTTTTTATAAGCAAACTGGATGGCGTTGTTGGCAAAGCAACAGAGGTTATCCAGCACGGCCATTACATGTCCGTTTACCTGCATGGGGGCCAGGTAGTCCTGCAGTTCGTTCAACAACTCCTGGAAGAGTTGTTGTTCAATCAGCAAAATTTTATCTTCTGCGCCTACGATCTTTTCTTCATATACTTTTAGCTCTGGAGTAATGTAGCGTTCAGCATTTGCTAATGTTTGTTTTCGTATCCAGGTTTCCGGCACTTTGGTTTTGTGCAAATTGGTCACTTCAAGATAATAGCCAAACACATTGTTGAAACTTATTTTAAGCGATGATATTCCGGTAAGAGTAGCTTCTTTTTGTTGCAGTTCCAGCAAATAATTTTTGCCACCGCTGGCAATGGTTCGCAGTTCATCCAGTTCTGCATGAATGCCAGGAGCTATAAGGCCGCCTTTATTTGTGGCCGCCGGCGGATTCTCATGAATTTCTTTTAAAATCTTACTGAGTATATACCAGCAAGGGTTCAGCGAATCGCCCAGCCTTTTCAAATATTCGTTTTCCGATGCAAGGCACAGCGTTTTGATGGCTTCTGTTTGCTGCAGGCCTTTTGCCACTTGCAATACTTCTCTTGGATTTATTTTTTTCAGCGGCACTTTGCTGGCGAGCCTTTCCACATCGCCGGCTTGCTTGATGTGCTGGCAAATTTTATTTCGTAGGTCCGTTTCCTTGATAAAATATTCTACGGCATCCAATCTTTCATTGATGCGCAGCAGGTCATTCATCGGCATCAGCAGCCAGCGTTTTAGCAGGCGTGCCCCCATGGGTGATACGGTGTTGTTGATTGTTTTTAAAAGGCTGTTGTTTTCACCTATCAATTCCAGGTTGCGAATGGTAAATCTGTCCATCCATAGATGATCATCTTTATTGATCCTTTGAAGGGAGGTAACGTGCTGCAGGTTGGGATGCTCGGTATCCTTTAAATAATGTAAAATGGCGCCCGAGGCTACGATGCCCTCAGAGAGATCTTCTACCCCAAACCCTTTTAAACTATGGGTGCCAAAGTGTTTGAGCAGGCTTTCCTGTGCATATACATCAGAAAATATCCATTCATCAAGCGTATAAGTAAAAAAGCCGCTGCCAAAATTTTCTTTAAATAATTTGGTTTTGCTGCGCTGAAAAATAACTTCTGCTGGTTGCAGGCTTTGCAATAATTTATCAGTGTATTCTTTGTCGCCTTCGGCAATAAAAAATTCACCGGTGGATATATCTAAAAAGGCGATACCAATTTTGTGTTCTGTTATGTGCAGGGCTGCCAAAAAATTATTGCTGTTGTGCTCCAGCATTTTGTCGCTGGTAGCTACACCGGGTGTTACCAGTTCTGTAACACCTCTCTTCACAATCCCCTTGGCCGCTTTGGGATCTTCTAACTGGTCGCAAATGGCAACTCTGTAGCCCGCCTTCACCAGTTTGTGCAGGTAAGTGTCCAGGGCATGGTAGGGGAAACCCGCTAGTTCAGATGCATTCGGATTCCCGTTGTTCCGTTTGGTTAAAGTGATGCCTAAAACTGCCGCGGTCGTAATGGCATCCTGCCCGAAAGTTTCGTAAAAATCGCCTACCCTAAACAGCAAAATAGCATCAGGGTATTTAGCCTTGATGGCATTGTGTTGGAGCATTAAGGGTGTATCGCC
>JAYTBG010000425.1:0-2749 GCA_043737055.1 Chitinophagaceae bacterium
TGCACCGGGTTGTTTACTTCCCAATACTTTTGTGGTGCCAGGCGGAGGCGGGCACCATTTGCGCCACCACGTTTGTCGCCACCACGGAAGGTAGAAGCAGACGCCCATGCGGTAGAAACAAGCTCTCCTACCGAAAGGCCAGATGCCAGTATGTGTTTTTTCAATTCAGCAATGTCTTCATCGTTGATGGGCTCTGCGGTTGCTTCAGGGAGTGGATCTTGCCAAATTAATATTTCGGCAGGCACTTCTTTACCCAGGTAGCGCACCCTCGGGCCCATATCTCTGTGTGTAAGTTTAAACCATGCACGGGCAAATGCATCATCAAATTCTGCCGGGTTTTCTAAAAAGCGACGGGAGATCTTTTCGTACGCAGGGTCTATTCTTAGCGCAAGGTCTGTGGTGAGCATCGTGGGCTGGTGACGTTTCGTAGCGTCAAAAGCATCCGGAATAAGACCAGCGCCAGAATCACCTTTCGCTTTCCATTGCTTTGCCCCTGCAGGACTTTCGGTAAGTTCCCACTCAAACGCAAAAAGATTTTCAAAATAGTGATTGCTCCATTTAGTAGGCGTTTGCGTCCAGGTAACTTCCAATCCGCTGGTGATGGTGTCTGCACCGTTACCGCTGCCATAGCTGTTTCTCCAACCCATGCTCTGCTCTTCAATGCCGGCACCTGCAGGCTCTGAAGTAACATATTTTCCCGGGTCGGCTGCGCCATGTGTTTTACCTAGTGTATGACCACCTGCAATGAGGGCAACCGTTTCTTCGTCGTTCATAGCCATGCGGGCAAAGGTTTCCCGGATGTCTTTGGCAGAAGCCAAGGGATCAGGATTTCCGTTAGGCCCTTCAGGATTTACATAGATCAATCCCATTTGCACAGCAGCCAACGGAGCTTCTAACTGACGATCTGCAGTATATCGTTTGTCACCCAGCCATTCTCTTTCAGAACCCCAATAAATATCTTCAGCAGGTTCCCACACATCTTCTCTTCCGCCAGCAAAACCAAAGGTTTTAAAACCTGCAGATTCCAATGCAACGTTACCTGCAAGAATCATCAGGTCTGCCCAGGATATTTTTTTACCGTACTTCTTTTTGAGGGGCCAAAGCAACAGCCTGGCTTTATCAAGGTTGGCATTATCTGGCCAGCTATTTAAAGGTGCAAAACGCTGGGTGCCGTAGCCTGCGCCGCCGCGGCCATCCTGTATGCGGTAAGTGCCTGCACTGTGCCATGCCATGCGAATAAATAAACCTGCATACGTTCCGAAATCGGCCGGCCACCAATCCTGCGAAGTGGTCATTAATGAAGTGATATCAGCCTTTAATGCATCCAGATCAAGGCTTTTAAAAGCGGTTGCATAATTAAAATCTTTATCCATCGGGGTGGAGAGCGATGAATGTTGACGAAGCACATTTAAATTAAGTTGATTCGGCCACCAGTCACGGTTTACCGGGCCACGTGCCTTAGGCATTTTTAGCGAAGCCCCGCTAAAGGGACATTTTTGTTCGTCACCCGAGGCAAGCCCGTCGTGTGGGTTTGTATGGTCGTTAAGGTCCAACGCATCGGTGGTTGCTGCAGTTTGATTTGCCATGTATGAGGAGTTTTTTTTGTCTTGAGGGACGAATGTACAATGCGGTGATCGATAATCCCTATTTATATAATCAATGAAGTCATAGCCAAAGGCTATAACGTAGCGAACATAACTCTCAAATGAGTTGCGCCTTCAATGTTAGCCTATTGTGATGGCCTGCGGCAATATTCATCGCAATGATGGCGTTGAGGAGTGGCGTATGGGCACTCAGTCTCACTTAAAACAATTTTCGTATATCAGTCTGGCATGTATCTTGGCTATGCTTCACCAAAATTACCTCCTCCATTAAAAAAAAGAAACCCATGAAAAAATTACGTTTGTTATCGGCCGCTTTTGTGCTACTATCTATCAGCACTTCCTCCTGTAAAAAAATTGTGTCGGCCGTGTTTCCCGGCACAGATGTTACCATACCTCCTGTGGCACTTACGCTGCCGCCTGTGCTAGCCGTTACTGCCAGTGAGCAGAACTTTGGTAGTTACGTGCAGCAGATCAACCTCGATAGTACCATCCGTGCCAGTACGGCTGGTGTGTTTGGTGCAAATGTGGTGAGCACCATAAATATAAAGCAGGTTACTATTAGCCTGAGTAATGGTGATGCCCTGAACAATCTTTCCAATTTTGAATCTGGAAGGGTCACCTTAACGGCCAGCAACAACAATGTACCGATTGAACTTTTTAATATTACTTTCCCGGATACCAACATTTCAACTTACACATTTACACCCCCCAACAATGTAGAATTACTCCCATACTTAAAAGGAGGTTCTATTACCTACACAGTGTATGGCAAAAGCCGTCGCATTACGAGCAAGCCATTACAAATGCAGGTATCCGTTATCGTGAGGGCTAACTAAAAAATATTTTTTCTTTCAACCGGCGAAGCCAACGTTTCAAACGTTGGCTTTTTCATGTTTTACCGCCTGGGGGAAAGTTGTCGCAATACGCCCAACTAAAGTCTGTTTTCACCCCCAGGTAATTCATACATTCCATTAATTTTATTAAAAATAATAACCCAGGATCTATGTCGTTTCAAGCCTCTATTAACAACATCAAAGAGAAGACGGGAAAGAGCCGTGAAGATTTTAAAAAGCTGGCAGCTTAAAAGGGCTTTACCGATGGTGGCGGATCGAAACCGGCTGTAAAAGCCGGTGAAATCATAAGTT
>JAYTBG010000426.1:0-15294 GCA_043737055.1 Chitinophagaceae bacterium
AACGACCTGGATGCGGTTGCAGCTGTGCACGGCCCTGGCTCGTATACAGGTTTGAGAGTGGGCCTTGCAAGTGCGAAGGGGATATGCTATGCATTGAGCAAGCCATTAATAACAATAGGCACATTGCCATTAATGGCTCATGCCGCACATGCACATTTAAATCGAGAGAATAAACTTATCCCTCTACTCTGCCCAATGATTGATGCAAGAAGACAAGAAGTGTTCACTGCCTTGTACAGTGGAGATTT
Source organism: Chitinophagaceae bacterium (assembly GCA_043737055.1). Lineage (GTDB taxonomy): Bacteria > Bacteroidota > Bacteroidia > Chitinophagales > Chitinophagaceae > Ferruginibacter. The sequence goes on from JAYTBG010000426.1 coordinate 249, forward strand.
AGAAACGATTTTGCCCCCACACGCACACATTTTATTCAACGATTCTTTCGTAGCTACTTTACTACAAAATAAAATTTTATTTTTCGGGAATGGTGCAGTCAAATTTGCAGCAGGATGTATGCACGCAAATGCAATGTTTGCAAGCCATTACGATCATTCTGCTTCTTTATGTATGTTGAGTAATGAAGCGTTTTTTAAAAAAAATTTTACAGCGCTGGCTTACTCTGAACCTCTTTACGTGAAAGAATTTTATAGCGGCAAATAGCTACATAGGTATGTTTTGCTGCAATTTAACAGTGCCAAAAAAACATAAATATTTAATACAGCGTATATTTGCAATATCAATATTTTGTTCAAGCAATCATTAAATTTTTTTCCTATGACGGTAGCAAATCTTACCAGTGAGCAGACAGACGTGCCTGCAACTGAAACTCCTGACACATTAAAAATTAACTATCACAATCTGAAGAAAGCAGCACTTGTATTGAGGGCTTTGAATCATAAACTCAGACAGCAGATTTTAACCCTGATTGAAACAGAGAAAAAAATTACTGTAACCGAAATTTATGTACGCCTTCGTTTAGAACAGTCTGTTGCTTCTCAGCACCTGGCAATTTTGCGTAGAGCTGGCATTGTAAGCACCCAGCGGGATGGTAAATTTATTTACTACACTGTTAACTACAAACGCATTGATGAAATCAACGGTGTTATTGAAGACCTGGTGTCATAAAATGGTTGTGAGGAGATCTAATTAATAAAAAAGCGATTGTTTATCAATCGCTTTTTTATTTTTGCACTAATATTAAAATAGATTCATGTTTATACAACAACTATACACAGCATGCCTTAGTGAAGCAGCTTATTATATAGAAAGCAATGGTGAGGCCGCAATTATAGATCCCCTAAGAGACATAGATGCCTACCTGCAACTTGCTGCATCTCGAAATACAACCATAAAATACATTTTTGAAACCCACTTTCATGCAGACTTTGTGAGTGGGCATATTGACCTCAGTAAACAAACGGGTGCACCTATTATTTTTGGCCCCGGGGCCAAAACCAATTTTAAAGTGCACAATGCATCCGATGGCGAGGTTTTTACAATAGGAGAAATTACGGTGGAGGTTCTACACACACCCGGTCATACGCTCGAAAGCTGTTGCTTTTTACTTAGAGATGCCACAAAAAAGGAACATGCACTTTTTACAGGAGATACGCTTTTTGTAGGAGATGTGGGCAGGCCTGATTTAAGCAGTGGGCAAATGAGCAGCGAGGGACTGGCTGCGATATTATACGATTCCATCCACAATAAGATTTTGCCGCTACCCGAAGATGTGATCATCTATCCGGCTCATGGGCCAGGTAGCAGTTGTGGAAAAAATATTGGGCCCAATACAAGTAGCACCCTCGCAGACGAGAAGGCTTCCAACTATGCTTTGCAGCCGCAAACGAAAGAGGCTTTTGTGGCAACAGTTACCAATGGCCTTGCTGCTGCTCCCAGATATTTTGCCATCAACGCTCAGATAAACCAGCAGGGCTATGAGGCTATTGATAAGGTATTGGAAAGAGGAATGGAAGCCTTGAACCTGCCGGCATTTAAAGAAAAAATGAAGGGGGACATCGTTTTACTGGATACCCGGGGTACTGCAGAATTTATGCGGGGCTTTGTGCCAGGCTCGATATTTATAGGCCTGGAAGGGAGGTTCGCCGAGTGGGCAGGTAGTATTTTGCCCTTTGACAAACCGATTGTGCTGATTACACCAGAGGGAATGGAGAAAGAAACAATTACAAGATTGAGCAGGGTGGGCTTCGATAAAATGGCGGGCTACCTGGAGGGAGGTTTCGACACCTGGAAGAATGCAGGTGAAAAAATAGACCTGGTAATAAACGTGGAGGCCGATGAGTTGATGATGGATCTACCCCATGACCCTAACCTGATTGTGGTAGATGTGCGCAGGGAAACGGAATACGCAGACGGCCATTTGCCAGATGCCGTTAATCTGCCCCTCACAGACATGACCGATATTGCAGAACTGGCACAGTTTGAAGACAACCAAAATTTATATGTTCATTGCGCCGGAGGGTACAGAAGTGTTATTGCAGCATCACTGCTAAAACGACAGGGCCTTCACAATCTTAGAAATGTAGAGGGTGGCTGGGCAAAAATAAAGGAACAGGAAAATGTGAAAATAGTAAAAGAGCCTAGCGTTTTAAACTAGGTTTTGCCGCACTATAATGTTATGTCAGGTGGAGGAGTAACGTCTATCCACCTTTTTTTGAATTCTGCACGATATGGCCATTTCCACCTGCGATGGCTCCACAAATAATTTTCTGGTTCGGCCCGTATGGTCTCCTCCAAAAAATCCCGGTACTGCAATGTTAAATCCCCTTCCTGCAGGTCAGCTGCATTGTCTGTGATCACTTTTGTTTCAAAATGGTAGTAACCTCTTTTTAATTTCACCAACTTTACGAATACCACAGCGGTATTATTCCTGCGGGCGCCTTTATCGGGACCGGCTGTAAATGGTGCAGGCCGGTTAAAAAAATTCAGCCAATAGGCGGCGCTGGGCACACCCGGATTTTGGTCTGCAAGGAGCCCCATAGCATATTGCTTAGCGAAAGATTTATGTGCACGATCTCTAAATTCATGTACTGCAATTAACACGGTTCTCCCTTTGTTGCGGATTCCTTGAAACAGACGATCTACTGCAGTGTTGTTGATGCGCATATACAACGCCAGCCATGGCACCTGCACAGTAAGGGCAATAGCCCTGTGCCCATATTCCCAATTCATTTGGTGACCGCTATGCAATTGCACATTTTTGCCCTTCGCAATAAGTTCTACCACGGGTTCAAAATCTATCGTAGCCCGCTTTTTAAAAGCAGCGTCAGAAATGCTCAGCAACTTTATAGATTCAATAAAAGTGTCTATAAGATTTTTATAAAACTGCCTTGCAATTACCTCCTTTTGTTCCTTGCTCTTCTCGGGAAAGGCAATATCCAAATTTGAAAACACAACCTTTTTCCGGTAGCCGAATAATCGGTAGATGACCAGGTAAAAAAAATCGCTTATGGCATACAGCATAAAAAAAGGCAGCAAAGAAACGGCATACAATATTGCGTAGAGGATGTAATACATAAACGGGAAATCTATAAAATGGTATTCTGCATTATACCACCTCGTTCTAAATGGTCGGTGTTGTAATGCAATCCACGGCTCTCTTTTCTAAGCTCCGCACTTTTCACTATCAGGTACCCCACCGTTATCATATTTCTAAGCTCGCACAACTGCGGCGAGAGTTCCGTTTTTTCATACAACTGTTCTGTTTCTTCATGCAGCAGGTCTAGTCTTTTATTGGCCCGTTGCAGGCGTTTGTCATTTCTAACGATACCCACATAATCGCTCATTAGCAATTTTAATTCTTTCAGGCTTTGTGTTATTAAAATCATTTCGCTGGGTGCAGTAGTACCTGCAGCATTCCAATCCGGAAAATCATTTTCGTTTTTCGCCTGCTGAGGTTGGCAGGAACTCATTTTTGAAATACAATTTTTATACGCACGGTGAGCAAAAACCATTGCCTCTAATAACGAATTACTTGCAAGCCGGTTAGCTCCATGAAGGCCAGTGCTGGCGCACTCCCCCGCTGCATACAGATTGTGAATAGACGTGCGGGCCCATTCATCTGTCTTTACTCCGCCACAACTATAATGGGCCGCTGGTGAAACCGGAATCATGTCTTTCGAAACGTTAATACCAATGCTCAGGCACTTAGCATGAATGTTGGGAAAATGTTCTAGAAACTTTTGTTGGTCCATATGCCGGCAGTCGAGATAAACATATTCGGTACCATTTATTTTCATTTCGTTGTCTATGGCCCTGGCCACAATATCTCTTGGTGCGAGGTCTTTTCGTTCATCGTAACGTTCCATAAAAGCCTCGCCCGATGCATTCCTTAAAATACCACCATCACCTCTAACCGCTTCTGTTATCAGGAATGAATGCCCCCTCACGCCAGGCTCGTACAAAGCCGTAGGATGAAACTGTATAAACTCCATGTTTTCAATTCTACCTTTTGCCCGGTAAATCATGGCCACACCATCTCCGGTAGCAATAGCAGGATTGGTCGTGCTCCTGTATACCTGGCCGTTGCCCCCGGCTGCCAGCATGGTTACATTAGCTATGATTTTCTCTACTCTCTTGGTATTAAGATTCAGCGTGTACACCCCGTAGCATTCAATATCCGGAGTAGACTTTGTAACCAGGTAGCCGAGATGATGTTGGGTGATGATGTCCACCACAAAACAATGGCTGATCAATTGAATGTTTTTACATTTCTTAATAGCCTCCAAAAGCGCTCTTTCCATTTCGGCACCTGTTACATCTTTGTGATGCAAAATGCGGCTTTCGCTGTGCCCCCCCTCTTTGCCCAGTTTATAATCGCCATCGGGCTCCTTGTCAAACAAAGTGCCCCACTCTATTAATTCATTGATCCTTTCCACACCCTCTCTCACCACGATTTCTACCACCTCCCGGTTGCACAATCCATCCCCGGCAATAAGTGTGTCTTCTATGTGTTTGGCAAAGCTATCGTTATCAAAATCCATCACGCCCGCAATACCGCCCTGGGCATATTTCGTATTGGTTTCGTCACTTTGTGTTTTGGTTAGAATAGTTACTTTTTGCTCCGGGCATTCCTGGGCCACCTTGAGTGCAAAAGTAAGGCCGGCTATACCGGACCCAATTACCAAAAAGTCTGTATGCATAAGCTTCTATAATTTTCAGAACGCTAAATTAAATGATAATGAGCAATAGGCCGTAGCTTGTTGAGTGTGGGCGTTATGTTGAAGGTGCACATTCGGTTCTTTATAAATTTTTTTCAAGCTACGACTTGTTTAGTATCATAAAGTACCTACAAATACTTTTTATAATTTACTGCCCATAATTAAAGTAGCTATTACTTCCAACATCACTAGACCAATCACAATGCGGAAAATACGTTTTGATTTATCAAATAAACTTGACGTCAGCGTGCGGATATTTATTACCCTGATGTCCGACTAAAATATTCCATTTTGGGCTAAAGCGCAGCATTATTATATTTCACTAACCCCATCCGCTAACTGGCGCATGGGGTTACAAGAACCAAACCCTTCACAGATGGGCTTTAACCCCAGTTAGTCGGACAACAATGTATTCATTACTGTTGTGCAAATAAAAAGCGAGACCGTCTTCGTTGTCGCTAATTGTTAGTCTCTGCCTCTATCCAAACATTATTTTCTTTTAAGAGATTGATCAGTTCATCTACAGCTACTTCGCTATTGATATTTTTTTTCATCACCTCTTTGCCTCGATACAACGTGATTTTTCCGGGACCGCTGCCCACATAGCCGAAGTCTGCATCAGCCATTTCGCCCGGGCCGTTTACAATGCAGCCCATGATGGCAATTTTTAAGCCTTTTAAATGATTGGTGACATTGCGAATGCGTGCAGTTGTTTCCTGCAAATCGAAAAGCGTGCGGCCACAACTGGGGCAGCTGATATATTCTGTTTTGGAAATGCGGGTTCGTACGGCCTGCAATATGGAGAATGAAGTATTGTTTAAAAACTGGTGATTGTTTTTAGCCGGTAAATAAGTGCGCCCACTTACCTGCTGGTCTATCATTTGCGACGGGTCATTCATAAGCCAGATACCATCACCAACACCATCTAAAAAAAGTGCTCCCACGCCAATGCTAAAATGAATTAGCTGTTCATCTACGTTATTGTGCATGCTTTCACAAGCCAGTATCACCGGGCAATTAATGCCTTGCTGCATTAATCCATTTACAAACATCCGCAGTTGTTGTACACTGTTTTGTGCATTAGAATAAATACATAATACAACCGTCTCATCCTTTCGTATTATCTCTAATAACCCGGTATGATTTTCTGACACATCGAGTGTTATAAAATTCAGGCCTGCAGAGCGGGCCGGTGCAGATTGGTAGGAGTTCTTGTCAAATAAAGGGTAATATTTTTGAGGGTCACTCGTGCCCATCCAGGTAGGGTAATCGCAGATCACCTGCAAAGTTCCAGGTAGAGGAAAGTCAATGATCTTATCGGCACTGTAAATAAAATCTGCAGCCGCATCAGCTATGAACCACTTATCTGTGGAATGGTTGTAGCTATAGCCTATTGACTGTAGGTCGCCCACAGCGATAGTTTTTTGCAGCATAAAATCGGCAATTACCACGGGTACACTTTTAGCACCAATATTAAAAACGTTGTTCGTAGTCCGGCGTTTGTATTCAAATGGGCTGTAAAATAATTTAGGCAGCGCTTCCTTTTCTTCGGCAACTTCTGTGGGCCTGCCCTGGTAACGCATCACGAGGTCAAGACACACAGGAATTTCGAACTCGGGGTCTTCTGTCAAACTCACCCGAATGGTATCTCCAATACCATCTTCTAACAGGGATCCAATTCCAATGGCAGATTTGATCCTACCATCTTCGCCATCGCCAGCTTCTGTAACACCCAAATGCAAGGGATAACACTCACCAAACTCGGCACTCATGTGCTGCACCAGCAACCGGTATGCCTGCACCATCACAAGCGGGTTGCTACTTTTCATACTGAGCAAAATATTGTGATAATCCAGGCTTCGTGCAATTCTTAAAAATTCCATTGCACTTTCTACCATCCCAATCGCAGTGTCGCCATAGCGGCTCATGATGCGATCGCTTAAACTACCGTGGTTAGTACCAATCCGCATAGCAGTACCATGTTCTTTACAAATAAGAACCAGTGGCGTAAAGCGCTCCCTTATCCTTTTAATTTCTTCGGCGTACTCCTCGTCATTGTACTCTATTTGTTCAAACTTTTTTTTATCTACATAATTACCCGGGTTCACTCTTACTTTCTCTATTATTCTTGCAGCAATTTCTGCAGCGTTAGGAGTAAAATGTATATCAGCAACAATAGGTGTGCTGTATCCTCTATTCCTCAACTCGTCTTTAATATGCTGTAAATTTTCGGCTTCATTTTTTGACGGCGCCGTTATCCGAATGAGCTCTGCCCCCGCTTCTATACAGCGGATACTTTGCTCTACAGTGGCCACAGTATCCATCGTGTCGGTAGTGGTCATGGTTTGCACACGAATAGGATTGTTGCCGCCTATCAGCAAGTTTCCAACCTTTACCTCTCTCGTGGCTAAACGTTTGTACTTAGTCACTGACTCCGTGTAGAAATGCATAAAATTTTATTAGAAATGGGAAATATTTCAAACAGCAAATGTAAAGAAAAGCAGGCGCTCCAGATGGTAGGTTGCAACAACGGGACCTGCAGCTATAAGCAACGGAAAATTTTTATTCTTGAGTTTAATACTCAATTTTAGCAAAGCTAATTACCAATCCTTCTCCGGCCTGTCCGGTGATGACGAACTTACTTTGCGTAATTTATCCTGAAGATTTTTTTCCTTTTGCATTAAGGCCTTCAACTTTTCTTCAGCATCTTTTTTGGTGATACGGGATTGCTGGGGCTTTGGCTTCTGCTGTTGGTCTTTATTTTTCTGGTCTTCGTCCTGGTCTTTGTCCTTTTTATCTTTGTCTTTTTTCTCGTCCTCCTTTTGTTGTTTCAGCGCCTTTTGCAAATTCTGCCGGGCATCTTCATTGTTGGGGTCCAGCTTCAATGCTTCTTTATAAGCAATGATACATTCAGGGAGCTTTTTATTGTTGTGCAGTACCACGCCCTTGTTGTAAAAGGCATTACTTTTTTCAACGGATTTTGTTAGTTGCACCAACGACCGGTCGTAAGCAGCTACGGCTTCCTCCGTTTTTTCTGATTTATAAAGTGCATTCCCAAGATTATATTGAGCGGTTGCATTGGCAGGATTTTTTTGAACCACCTTGGCGTAGGAATTGGTTGCGGCTGGATAGTTCGCTTTTTTGTAAGCATCATTTCCCTCTTTTATCAGGGCCTTGTCTCCTTGTGCTAGCGCTGCATTGCCAGCAAACATCAAAATGATGCCCGTTGCAATTTTTACCGTGTTTGACTTCTTACTTTTCATTTCGGACATAAACATTTCTATTATTAAAAACCCAAGAGCCAATGCAAGAAATATTTGAGAGAGGCTTTTGTAATTGATCAGAGAATCTTCTGTTATCGCCCTTTGATCCATAGTAGCCAGTTGTCGGGCGATCGTTGAAACTGTTTCCTCTGTATTTCTGTAAAGCTGGTAATTTCCATTTCCTGTAGCAGCAATGGCTTGCAAGGCAGCCTCATTTAACCTGGACACTACCATGTTGCCCTGTGCATCTGTTTTCATTTGCCCGGTAGCTTCATCCCTGATTGGAGCCCCGCCGGCAGAACCTATTCCAATTGTATTTATAACTACACCCTCAGCCGCCATCTGCTTGGCAATTTCTACAGCCTCTTCATCATGATCTTCCCCATCACTAATTAAAACAACTGCTTTGTACTTTCTCTCTTTTGTATTGAAAGATGCGTAGCACATCTTCAAAGCATCGCCGATAACCGTACCCTGTGTAGGCACCGATTGTGTGCTTGCAGAAGAAAGATACATTCTTGCGGCAGCAAGATCAGCGGTGAGTGGCATTTGCAAATATGCTTTGCCCGCAAATATGACAATGCCTACTCTGTTGTTGCCAAGTCTTTCAATCAAACGATTTAATAATTGCTTACTTCTTTCTAGCCGGTTCGGCTGCACATCTTCTGCAAGCATACTTTTACTCACATCCATTGCAATCATCACATCTATACCCGACCTGCTAATTTTTTCGCTATCTGTAGGTATGCGCAGGTTGGCGATTGCAAGAATAAGCAGGCACATAGCAATTGTAACCATCAAAAATTTACGAAAGTAAGATCGTGGGTTGTATTGCCCCATCAACTGTGCTACCAATTCCGGATCTCCAATCTTTTTAATGCTTCGTTTCTTTTTGCGTAGTGCTAACCAGTACAGGAGTCCCATCAGGGGTATGAGCGCAAATAAAATGAGTAAGAAAATATATTGAAACTGTGGCATACTGTAGGATTGCAAAGTAAATGTTTAGGCAGCAAAAGCTGTTAAGGAAACAATAAGATACCTACATCTTTCCCTGCAAAAAGCCCAGATGTTTCAAAATATCCTTGGTAATGGCCATACGAACAGTACGCATGTCCAGGTTAGCCTCCGGCGACTTTACCAATGTTACAAAAAAGTATACATGCCGATTTTCTTCTATCCATCCAGCTACCCAGCCTACATTGTGCTTCTGCTCATCAAAACCCCAACCTGTTTTATAACTAAGTTTATAAAGGGTATTATCTTCCTGCAACATCATGTCTCTTACCGCCAACTGCACCGTTTTTCTAAAAGGCAATTGGTCGAAGTACAATTTTTTCAAGAATCCAAGTTGCTCATCAGGAGATATTGTTAATTGGTTGTTTAGCCAAAACGAATCTACCGGTCCCTGTATATTTTTATTACCGTAGGAAATGGAGTCTACCCAGCGCTGCATGGTGTCTTTTCCAATCCTTCTGGCTACCTCCTGAAAGTATGGAACACTGCTTACCTTGAAGGCCTCCTTTAGCGTTAAAGTTTTGTTCCAGTCCGGATTACTGCGCACAACACCATCCCAGGGGATGGTCATATTTTCGTCTGTAACAATGCCAGTTTGTAAACCAATAAGAGCATTGGCCATTTTAAAAGTGGATGCAGGCGTAAAACGGGTGGTGTCAAATGCCATATTGTAAACCCTTACACTACCGTCAGTATTGTTTAGCAGGGTAAAACAACCTTCGACGTTTTTGGCGTCGAAATATTTTTTAAGGTCGTTGTCAATTTTAGCTTTGTTCACGCTGCAGGAAGAAAGTAACAGCGAACCGAAAAGAAAGAGAAAAACAAAAAATGGATGAGCGCATTTGTTTTTGCCGGGAAGATTTTTCATACTTTATTTTTATTTGACGCAGCTTCTGCGCCCTTATTCTTTACATGGTTTGCAGTTGCATCAAGAGCATCATAAAAGTCCTGGCCAAACTTGCGCACGAGTGGTTCTTTAAGAAATTGGTACACGGGAACTTTTAATTTTTTTCCAAGCTTGCATGCTGCTGCGCAGTGATCTTCCCGTGGCTCGTAATTAGCAAAATCTGTAATGCCATCATTGCTTTTTTTTACAATCACCGGAAAAAGATGGCAGCTCACGGGCTTCTTCCATTGCACTTTTCCTTCAAGATATGCTTGCTCTATTCCACATTTTACGATCCCCTTGTTGTCTTTTATACCATACACACACAGCGCTCCGTCAATAGTCGGTGTTACCCATCCAAATTCTTTATCGTACACATAACGGCCCTGTTTGTTTATTTCATCGAGGCTGCGTTGGCTTAAGTAAGGAACAACTGCCGTGAAAACTTCGTCTATTTTTTGTAATTCTTTATTGTCAAGAGGTGCACCCGCATCGCCATCTACACAGCAAGCACCTTTGCATGCGTTTAAATCGCAAACAAATGCTTCGTGTATAATTTCATCACTCACTAACACATGGTCTATTGCTATCATGATTGCAAAAATACGATTTACCAAGGCGGCAGGTAACTATTAACGGCACAAGCCAGTTAATTGTTTTTCCAGTTGAAGGTATTAATCAAATGATTGATATCTACCTGCAAAAAATCCTGCACAGGTTTAAGAGAGTCGGCATTGGGAGTGGTATCAAAATAAAGTGCGCCACGTATAAAGTGCTGAGTGCTATCACTCATAAAAAATTGCCTTGCCGTAGCGGCATTGCCACCAACCTTAAAAAAGATTCCGGTAACGCTGTTTTTTGTTGTAAACAAACTGTCTTTGATAGAGGAAGCAACCGATTCATTTTTGTTGGTAAGATTAAAAGCATCGTTCACCATTCTATCAAAATAGTTGATGCCCGAAGAATCTCTGTAGGTGCCATCGGGCAATTTTATTTTGTAGGTGGCTTTGCCGCCGATTATTTTATAGCTTAAAAAAATGCGTGCATTGAACTGTGGGAAATCTATGTTACGCCAGTAGGGATTTTCCGGAGTACTGTCGAAGTAAGTGCTGTCTTTTACAATTTTTGCGTAGGCAGGATATTCAAAGCTGTAAGGCACTCCAGGCTCATCAAAAAGCAGGTATTTTCTTTCCGGGAAGTCAACGTTGAAATACCCTCTCTTTTTAGATGTGTAAGTGCTGTTACAGGCAACCATAAGGATTATGCAGAAGAAGACTGCTGTCATCCAACATAAGGCGTTGTATGTTTTGGAAATCATAATTTTGCCTCCTGCAAATTTTTTGCTTCAATGGTGACCTTCACTTTATCAATTCTATTTTTATTTATCTCCAGCGGCACAAAAGTAAAATCCCCGCTTTTGAGTGTAGAGTTGGCTTGTGGAAACTCGCCAGCTATTTCCAGCACTAACCCCGCCACTGAGTCACTATCTCCACGAATGGCATCGAAAGTTTCTGCAGGCAGATTCATAGCCTTACAAGCGTCGTTTATCATTAATTTTCCCTCAAAGATGTAGTTGTAATCATCTATCTTTTTATTTATGCTTTCCTCATCATCGAACTCATCTTTAATCTCCCCGATGATCTCCTCCATAATATCTTCTAAAGTTGCAATGCCCGAAGTGCCCCCGAACTCATCCACCACAATAGCAAAGTGCATTCTCTTAATCCGGAACTCCTGCAGCAAGTCTTCTATCAACTTCTGCTGGTGCACAAAATAGGGAGAGCGAATAAGGCTGTGCCAATCAAAATCTTCGGGCTGGTGTAAAAAGGGAAGAAGGTCTTTAGTGTGCAACATACCAGCAATTTCATCAAGGCTGCCTTTGTAGACCGGCAAGCGGGAATAATGTAATTCAGTCACTTTTTTAAGGAGATCGGCAAAGCTGCTGTTGTATTCTATGCCGCTTACATCCATCCGTGTGCGCATAATCTGCTTCACCTCCGTATCACCAAATTTGCGAATGCCTTTTAGAATTTGTTTCTCCTCTACTGTGGCCTCGTGGTCTGGCAAAAGATCAATGGCATAATCTAAGTTGCTATCATCCATGCCAAAGCTATTTTCCGCACTCAATTGTTTATTTATCTTTTCGCTGAATTTTACAATTCGTTTGCTAAGCAGGTAAAATATACTATTAAAAATTTCTATTACTAACGAAGAGGAAGCTGCAAACCACACTTTATGATGGGCTGCCCATACCTTGGGTAACACTTCGGCAAACAATACCAACAGAATTGAAATAATGACGATTTTACAAACAAGAAGCAGCGTAACGGTAAGGCCAAGAGGCTCCATCCAGGCGTTTAATAAATAATTTGAAACCAGTATAGCACCCAGGTTTACAAATACATTGGCCACAAGCATTGATGCCTGCAACGTTTTTGGCTGCTCTAGTAACGTAACAATTCTTCTAAATGAGGGCTGCTGCCTGGTTTTGAGCGAATTAATATCTTTTACATTAAGTGAGAAAAAAGCAACTTCGCTTCCTGCAATTAGAAACGAAAGAATATACAATACAACGGCTATAAAGAGGAGCAGCACAGTCGCTGTAGGAGTGATAACAGTCAAAAGGTTTAAGTGAACAAGCTGTATAGATGCAAAGGCCGAATGATAGTCCAAAGTCTGCTTTTTAAATAAAGATATTGTGTGAGCGGAATGCTGTTGAATGATTTAAAAAGGCAATCTCTCATCACCACCGGTTTCATCGGTGGGTGGGTGAACGTCGGTCTCCGCGGAACCCATAGAATCCATGCCTTCAAAGTGATGCCCCGGTTGCCCTGCTTCACTTTTCTTGTCGAGCATTATCAAATTGTCTCCTACTATCTCTGTGGCAAATTTTTTATTTCCCTCCTTATCTTCCCAACTGCGGGTTTTTAGTCTACCCTCAATATAAACAAGGCTGCTGCGGTGTAAATATTTTTGCGCCAGCTCCGCCAACCCTCGCCATAGCACCACAGTGTGCCACTCTGTTTGAGAAATTAGCTTGCCACTTCTGTCTTTGTACGTCTCGGTTGTAGCCAACGAAAATTTTGCTACCGCAATATTGCCTTCTAAAAATTGAATATCAGGATCTTTTCCAAGGTTCCCAATGAGCATTACTCTGTTTACCCCTCGCATAGTTAGAAATTTAAATTTGCAATTTTCCCCTGTGTATTGTGAACAAATTTAAAGATACAATTTTTAAATTCTAAAGAACATAGCTTTAATGTTCAACCAGGTAGAGCCTTCAGCCCATAACTCTCTTCTATAAAGCTGTTTATAAGCCTGGGGAATGCGAGCTTCTTTAATTCATCTTTCGGTATAAGGTGCACGGCGGCGGGGAGTTTGCTTTGGTTCATCCTAATATGAATAAAGATGGCGTGAATGGTTTGGTGAGTAAGCTGTTGTTTGTAAACACGAGAAACGCTCAGCAGTTTATGCACACCGCATAGTTCTTTTAAAGTTTCGCTGTCCAGCACTTCCTGCGTGTTTAAGTGATGATTTGCTTCTATCAGCAGAAATTCATGCAGGTTTTGCCAGATGTCCTTTTCAGTTCTCTTCTTTACTAAAAAACATTGGTCCTTCTCGGCAAGTATGTAGTAAAACCAACGATGAATTTTTGCTATTTTTTTTTCTTTAACGGGCAGTTCATTTACCCGCCCCTCAGAGTAAGCTATGCATCGCTCCTGCAAATGACAATCCTCGCAAAGTGGCAGTTTCGGTTTGCAAACAGTGGCACCAAAATCCATAATAGCCTGGTTGTACAGTGCCGGTTGCTTTGGATTTAAGAGCCGGGTGGCGAGTGCCGCAAAGGTTTGCTTTCCGTTGTTACTGTCAATTGCCGTTGCAATGCCAAAATACCGGGCTAACACCCGGTTTACGTTGCCATCTACGACAGCATATGGCAAATCATATGCAAATGATGCTATGGCAGAGGCTGTATAGGTGCCCACTCCCTTTAGGTCTAATAAAGCTTCAAAAGTTTGGGGGAATCCACCAGCCAGTTCTGATGCAACGAACCGGGCAGTAAATAACAAATTTTTACAACGATTGTAATAACCAAGACCTTCCCACAACTTAAACACTTCATTATCAGACGCAGCGGCCAATGCAAACACGTCAGGATAGTTTTTTATAAACCGGTTGTAGTATTGTAAGCCCTGCTCAACCCGGGTTTGTTGAAGAATGATTTCGCTCAGCCATATCTTATAAGGATCCTTCTCCCCTTTCCAGGGCATTTCCCTTCGGTTAAATTGAAGGTGCCATTTGATAAGGGTAGCCGTGAAAAAAATTTCGAGTTGGGGGGTTTTCATGAATATTCAAATAACCTATATACAAACGTGTTGATTATCACTACTTTGTTTTGCTATTTTACATAAATTAGTAGTACCTTAACTTTCTAAATTCTTTATTATGAGAAAAGCAGACCTGATTAGCAAGATTTCTGATAAAACAGGAATTCCAAAAGTAGATGTTTTGGTGACGCTTGAAACTATGTTTAAAGAAATAAAATCCACCTTGTCTAACGGGGAAAATCTTTACATACGTGGTTTTGGGAGTTTTATCATCAAAAAGCGAGCAGCGAAGATTGGCCGGAATATCAAAAAGAACATTTCCGTAGCTATCCCTGAACACTTTATCCCTGCGTTTAAGCCTGCAAAAGAGTTTGTGCAAGAAATAAAAACCTCTGCCAACATAAAAGAAATTCCAAAATTAGAAGAGGAAAACGATGGTTGATGTACCTTTGCCGCCTGCCTGCTGTAAGGCAGGTATAAATATCTTTTAAGTGAAGAATCAACCGTTTGTATTAGTAATTGCCGGGCTCATTTTGACCGCAGTTTTGTTTTTTTTTGGACGAACCATACAACCTAAAAGTAGTCTCGCTCCTTCTGCGCCTGCTTTATCTGCAGCTTCTTTTAACATCATCAACTTTATAGACAGTGCCAAAACCAAGCTGACCCCAGCACAAGCATTGTATGTGTCCAAGCTTGAAAATGGTATCAGCCGGGGAGATGTGCCCGCTCAGAGAATCGAAGCGCTCCAATCTTTAAGCAACTTTTGGAAAGAC
>JAYTBG010000427.1:0-2746 GCA_043737055.1 Chitinophagaceae bacterium
GTTTGGCATCAGCAAACCGAAGCAACCAATTTTAGGCTGCGAATTTTCCGGGATTATAGAGGCAATTGGAAAAGACGTTAAGCGATTTAAAAATGGTGACGCAGTGTATGGAACAACCACAGGACTGGCCAATGGAGCCTACGCAGATTATGTTTGCGTTCCTGAACTGCCCCGGCACGGAGTAGTGATGCTAAAACCTACACAACTTACTTTCTCCGAAGCAGCCGCCCTGCCGGTTGGGGGAATGACAGCATTGCAAATTCTTCAAAAAAATGATTTAAAATTTCAGTCACGCATCCTTATCTATGGCGCTTCAGGAAGCGTTGGGAGTTACGCAGTGCAGATTGCAAGGTACTTTGGAGCACATGTAACAGCCGTATGTAGCACAGCAAACCTTGGCTGGGTAAAAGCAATTGGTGCACACGAAGTGATAGATTACACAAGCCCAGGTTGGTGGCAGAAGACCAAAAAATTTGACCTTGTTTTTGACGCAGTTGGTAAGCTCCCTGCTTCGCAACGGAAATCTCTCCTGGGCAAGAGGGGAAAGTTTTGTTCTACGAAATGTATGACTTATGAAAAAGCATCCTACCTGGAACTGCTTCAAAAAATAATTGCTGAGGGAAAATTGAAACCAATTATTGATAAAGTGTATCTTTTTGAACAGATGGTAGAAGCGCACCACCATGTAGACCTGGGACATAAAAAAGGAAATATTATTATTAATCATGCACCTCAAGACTCCTTGCTTCCAAAACACATTTAAAGACCGTTGCTTGATAGAACCCAAATACCCAGGGAAAAGGAATGATAAAGCAAGTACAGGTCGATTAATTCTTTACCGAATACGATGACCCGTAATTTAAATTTGGGGAGATTACACGTCTATATGCACTGCGTATATTTTTATGCTTACCGACACTGCTGGAACAAAATCAATTAACAAAATGGGTAAACTTAAGTCAAGTGCAAAAAACAAAAAGAATTACAGACTCCT
This sequence comes from Chitinophagaceae bacterium, assembly GCA_043737055.1. Lineage (GTDB taxonomy): Bacteria > Bacteroidota > Bacteroidia > Chitinophagales > Chitinophagaceae > Ferruginibacter. The sequence goes on from JAYTBG010000427.1 coordinate 995, forward strand.
GTTCAATGCAGATTTCGAAGAAGATCACTTGAACAGCAAGCATTGGATTCCATATTACCTGCCGCACTGGAGTTCACGGGGAAAATCAGCAGCCCAATTTTCCATTAAAGATGGTTTCCTGAGCTTGCAAATTACCAAAACTCAGCAGCCGTGGTGCCCCGAGTTTAATGGCAATGTCAAATGCTCGTCTTTGCAAACAGGGCTTTACGCAGCAGAACCAGGAAGCAGTATCGGCCAGCATAAATTTTTTAACAGGAAAGCGGTGGTTCGGGAACAGCAGGAAAATGTAAAAAAGTATGTACCCCAGTACGGATATTTTGAAATGAGGGCAAAATTTGCTGCAAGCAGGTCAGGTGTGGTAGCACTGTGGATGATTGGGTACGAAGACAGCCCCGAAAGATCCGGGGAACTTTGTATCATGGAGATAAAAGGTTGGAATGTAAAAAAGGACAAATCAAATATTGGATTAGGGATCCGAAGCTTTAATGATCCGAAATTGGTAGACGAATTTTCGGAGGACGAATATGAAATAGATGTTACGCAATTTCACGTGTATGCAGCAGAGTGGACTGAAGATAGCATCGCCTTTTCAATAGACAATACGATTGTCAAAAAAATTCATCAGTCTCCGACCTACCCCATGCAGTTGATGTTAGGTATCTACGAAATTCCAGACCAAATTAAACACAAAGCAGAAAAGAATTATCCAAAAGAGTTTGTAGTAGACTATGTGCGGGGCTATGCACTGGTAAAAAATTTAAAAAGCGCAGGACCGGTTCCTGCAACAAAAAATGTTACTGAAAAACCTGGTCCCACGCCTTGATGATTGCAGGAAATCAAACTTTGTTCATGCTATCCATTCTTCTTTCCTACAATTCTTTCAGCTTCTTACTACTAAAATGAAACTGTTTTTTCAAAGCCCCAACAGGCTTACTCTGCTACTCCGTTATTTATCCCACCACATTTTTGTTGACAATTCGTCGGGTCCCTGTGCTGCCACTACAGCTGCATAATTGGCACTGTTTAAATCTTTTTCTGTAGTAGGGTAACATTGCCGTCTGGGTATCTGCCCGTTAGCATTCATAGGATTGATGGCAGGAGATAAAACCGGGTACCCCGTTCTCCGCCATTCCGCCCAAGCTTCGTACCCGTTATTCATGTAAAAATTCAGCCATTTTTGTGTGTGAATGCGTTCTAGTTTTTCATTAAAACTTAAGCTGTTGGTGGTGGATATATCAACACCCGGTTGTGATTTGTAAGCTGCCTTTTGGGCAACACTAACCGTTACAATAGGATTGGTAGATACAGCGGCCCATTGATCCATAGAAGCATTGATGCCTTTCTCGTACCAGGCTGCTACCTGCACATCACCCCCGGTGATCCAGCCCCGAAGGGCGGCCTCCGCCATTGTAAAACACATTTGGGCATAGGTCGTTAATTGGAAAGACGAGCCCTGTGCATAAATGGCCCTGCCGAGGAGACTAAAGTCAGTAACGTCGTAATAAGCATCTTCACCGTAAGGCAAACCCAGGAAGGTACCATTAGCAATAGCCGACCTTGCAAATATGGGAAGCCTGGGATCATTGTTTGCTTTCAAATTATTTATTACGCTGGCAGAGCCTCCATAATCATATCTACCCTGCCTTACATAGTTCGTAAACCACGGACTCTCAAAGTTGGCATTTGCCAGGTATTTAAAAATTGCATTGTCAGTATTGGCAGCCATTATGCCTGCGGCTACAGCCTCGTTGA
>JAYTBG010000428.1:0-33519 GCA_043737055.1 Chitinophagaceae bacterium
AGCAGTTCTGTGAATATCGGCCCAACGCTTACCTTCTGCCAGGAATTCAATTCTGCGTTCCAGTAAAATTGCTCCCACTTCTTCTGTGTCATTGGTAAAACTAGCCACAGTAAATTGAGTTGTTGCGGGGGTAGCACTTGCTCTGTTGCGCACTACGTTTAAAAGATCAATTGCCCTTTGCGACACAGTACCTACTGATAAACGGGCTTCCGCTTCCGCTTGCATCAATAAAACCTCGGCCCAACGAATAATGGGATTGTTATCACCTCTACCAACATAATCTGTAAACTTCCTGGTAAGAATAGCCCGACCCGAAGCGGCAGAAGTACCGTTAATGGTAGAACCTGGCAGGTATAGTTGTGAACGCCTCAGATCTGATGCTAACCATTCTGTTCTGTTCCAGATTATGGGTGAAACACTCACCAGTCCACGACCAGCAAGATCTGCAGAACCATACATAGCGGCCAAAGCGCCGTTTACGCTACCGTTGTCAACTGGATCGTTTTTGATAGTGAAGATGTTTTCTGTGGTGACGCTGTTTCCACCTGCGATGCCAAAAGAGCCCCCTGGACTAGCTTGTAAAGCATACCCTCCCACCAGGCTGATTGTACTGTCTGGCTTTAGTGGTGTAAGCGTTGCTGGAATCAATTTATTACCCTCCAATTTTACACTGTCCCATTTGCCCATGTGCATATAAGCCCTCATTTTAATTGCAATGGCGGCACCACGGGTTGCACGAATCGGTCCTAGTGTTTGTGAAACAGGTAGGTTGGTTTCAGCAAAATTAAGATCGTTTATTATTCTTTGATAGTCGTAAGCAACGGTTGGCCTTGGCACTTTTTTTAATGTATCTAATGAAGCTAAACCAATGAGAACAGTTTCCCGATAAGGAATGCCCAAGGCTGCACCTGCACCGTCCAGATATGGACGGGCAAAATGGGTCATCATTTCTAAGTGTCCTAACGCCCTTAAAAACCGGCATTCTGCTTCAAATCCTAAGGCTGTAGGTGCAGTAAGCACTCCAGCAGGAATAGCCTTCCTAAAACCATCAATAGCAATGTTTGCTTTATAAATCATGCCGTAGGTATTGTCCCAAAAAGCATTATTATTTGCGGTACCTGGGTTATATGTTCCCTGGTAGGTAAATTGGTAGAAAGCAGCCAGGTTTACCATATCTTCTCCACGGTTATCTCCTTGCTGTACGTTGGCGGCTCCGAAAGGATAACCACGGCCCCCGAGTGTGGGAGCACCTGTTTGTGCGGCGTCGTACACGCCATAGAGTGCTAATGTAGCTCGCTCCGGGCTGGTAAATATAGTCTCTTCTGTAGGTGCATTATAAGGCACTTCATCCAGCACTTTCTCACAACCAACAGTGCCAAATGCAACGGCCGAGAAAAGTACCCCAGTTAAAAAATTATTGAATCTCATTATATAATATTTTATGATGAATTATTTTAAATTAAAATCCAAAACTTACTCCGGTAGAAATTACTCTCAATTGTGGAGACACTGCATTGTCCTGGCCATTTTGAGAAGCATTTTCAGGATCTAACCCGGAGTATTTGGTCCATACCGCCAGGTTTTGACCTTGTACGAAGAAACGCATCGACTTAATATACCCATTGGTTCTTTCACTTAGTTTTCTGCTATCCATTGTGTAGCTAAAAGTAAGGTTCTGCAGACGTATAAAATCACCCGGCTCCACAAAACGAGAAATTGCAAGTCCGTTTTGGTTAATGTTATTTCCCTGACCTTGTACAAGGCGAGGTACATTGGTAACCTGACCAGGAGTAGTCCAGCGATCTAAAATTTCTTTGCCATTGTTGTGGAAGTTTTGACTTAACAATGCTTCCTGGCGGGTGATATTCATGATCTTGTTGCCACCAGAATAGCGGATTAACACATCCATGCTAAATTGCTTAAATCGAAATGAGTTGTTCCAACCTCCGAAGTAGGTTGGCAGACTTAGTCCTAATTCTTTGCGATCTACCACACCCAATGATGTTTGCACACCAAATGTTGGATCGTTTAAGTTGTTGGCGAAATAATAGGCACCGTTTGCGATGTTGTGTTGTACTAAGACGCCGGCAGCGTTGTAATACATCGGATTTCCATTAGCGGTATTGACACCAGCAAAATCGTAACCCCATAGCACATTTAAAGAACGATCTACTTTTAACAGGTTGTAAGTGCCCGGTATTTCTATGATGGCTTTGCCGTCCACTTCATATAAGGAAGTAATTTTATTGGTTAATGAAGTATGATTCCAGCTAGAGTTCCAGGTAAAATTTTTGGTGCGAACAATGTCTCCACCCAAAGTAAATTCTACTCCGGTATTGCGGGCAGTACCAATATTCTGAGAAATAGAATTGCCCGGTATACCAGCGGAGTTTGGAGTGGGAACACCCAAAACCAGTTCGTCCAAATCGTTTAGGAACCAATCAACACCCACGTTGAAGCGTCCATCTTTTATACCTACTTCTAATCCTACATCATATTTTTTATTTTGCTCCCATTGCAAAAGCCTGTTACCTACTATATTGGGAGCCAGGCCTGGGATGTTTCCATAAGCAGCAGAAGGGAATGTGCTTAAGTAGGGAAAGCCACCCAGTTGATTACCTACTACAGCATAGGAAGTTTTGATCTTAACCTCATTTAGGTTATTCAGGAAACTAGAATTTTTCCAGAATTTTTCCTCTGAAATTCTCCAACCTGCAGAGAAACCAGGGAAAATACCGAAGCGATTTTCCGGTGCCAATGAACTTTGTCCATCTCTACGAATAGAACTCTGCAAAAAATATTTGTTTTTGTAATCGTAGTTCAAGCGCCCAAATAAAGACTGGAAACCTGATCTTCCAAACCCACCGGAACCAAATTGTAATGCGCCAGATCCGGTAATGATGTTATTGGTAATAAAGAAGGGGTCAGACAACTGTTGCAAATTACCTTGCACAAATCGGCTCTGGTCTTTTTGGGCTTCCTGACCAGCGGTAATGAACAAATTATGGTTACCAAAAGACTTGTTGTAATTCAGGTAGTTTTGAAATACCCAACGCTGAATTTCCTGTGAAGTGTTGGTGACTGAACCACGTGAACCAAACCCATCCCCATGTAAGGGTGAGTTAGAAGAAAATGCATACTCATTTAATATATCAAATGTGAATGAAGAACGGAATTTTAAGCCTTTCAATAATGAAAATTCGAGAAAAGAGTTATTTACTGCTCTCATCTTGTCTGATGCGAAAATATTTTCATTTAAAGTAAAAGCTGGATTGGTATAGTTATCATCTACACCAATAGTATTTGGTCCAAAACCCACTGTATTAAGTGCTGGACCCAGGATGTTGTAACCGGTAGGATTATTAACATTATATGGATCTACGTTGGGGAGCATTCTTATAGTAGAGGCAATACCACCACTGAGTGCATTGGTACCATCGTTTTGACCCAAATCATCTTGTTTTGATAAGGTCAAGTTGTTACCAAACTTTACAAATTTGTTGATTTCTGAATCGAAATTAAAGCGAACACGATATGCTTTGTTACGATTGCTGACTAAAATACCACGTTGGTCTGAGAAGTTAAAAGAAAAGAAGTAAGAGGATTTTTGAGACCCACCAGAGAAACTGATATTCTGTTGTACAGCCAGTGCATTGTTATTGAATACAAGATCCTGCCAGTCGGTATTGGTTCCGGTTGCGCTCGGACGGGCTGCAGAAGATAATCCGGCATTTGCTCTTTTCTCATTTGCTATCAATACAAATTGATTTGCATTCAATAAATCGAAACGGGAAGCGGCAGAGGAGAAACCAAATATAGCATCGTAATTAACTTTCATTCTTCCAGACTTGTCGCCTTTTTTGGTTGTGATCATGATTACACCGTTAGCAGCTCTCGATCCGAAAATAGCTGTAGCACCACCATCTTTCAGTACTTCGATATTTTCGATGTCATTTGGGTTGATATCACCCAAAGCGTTGGAGTTAACGTTAGCTGCAAGGTTGCCTGTAATAAAAGGAACACCATCCACTACAATCAGCGGAGCCTGGCCCTGGCTAATGGAGTTAACACCACGAATACGGATTCGTGCAGGAGCGGAAGGATCGCCACCTGCGTTAGAAACTTGTACCCCCGCTGCTCTACCTGCCAATTGTTTGTCTATAGAAGGTGTAACCAGCGTAGCAAATTCTTTGGTGTCAATTCTGGATGCCGACCCGGTGAATGCTTTCTTTTGCTGCACCCCATAACCTACTACTACAACGTCTTCCATGTTTACACTGGAGCTTTTCAGCGAAATGTCGAAGTTTGTTTTAGATCCGATAGAAATTTCCTGGGGGTCATAACCAATTCCAGTTACCACCAACGTTTTGGCTGTGCTCGGAACAGATAAGGAGAACTTTCCGGTGGCATCAGAAGATGTACCAACAGAAGTGCCTTTTGCAACAATGGAGGCGTTTGGAACAGCGTTGCCGTTGTCGTCTTTTAATGTACCAGAAACAGTCCGATTCTGGGCGGAAGCCGCCAGCGTAAAGCCAAAGGCGACCATTAAGGTCAAAATAATTTTTCTCATTGCCTGGTTTAAATTTTGTTTTGCCAAATATATGGTAGAAAGACTAACGTTAACATAACATTAGACAAGAAAATTTGGAATTTGCTGCTTTAAAACTTATTTGCATTACCCCCATTAAAAGGTTGTTCTCTTAAACCAGATTTTTTAAGTTTCAACAGCAACACGGGCAGCAACACCAAATTAGTAATAGTAGCCACCAACAAGGTTACGGAGGTAAGCCACCCCAGTGCAAACGTGCCACCAAAGCTGCTTGCGCAAAAGATGATAAACCCCGCTGTAAGTACAAGAGAGGTATAGATAATACTGAGGCCAGTTTGTTGGATGGTACTTTTTACTGAAGCTGCCACCTCTCCATTATGCTGCGGAAGTACCTGTTTGTAGTTCACAAGAAAACGAATTGTAATATCAACTGCTATGCCCAGCGCTACACTAAAAACCAACACAGTAGAGGGTTTTAACGGCACACCTGCCCAGCCCATCAGGCCAGCGGTAACTACCAGTGGAACCAGGTTGGGAATAAGCGAACAAAGTAATATGCGTAAAGACTTGAAGAGGTAGAGCATGCAAATAGCTATCAGCAGAAAAGCCCAAAAAATACTTTCCTTAAGCCCGTTAATGATAAAACGGCTCCCTTCTAGAAAAGTAATGCTTGTGCCGGTAAGTGTTATTTTATAACTACTATCAAAAAGTTGGTTAGCTCTTGTTTCAACTTTTTCTAAAATAACCGGTAACTCCTCCGTGCCCACATCGGCCATGCTCACACTTATGCGGGCACTTTGGTTGCTGCTGTCTACAAAAGACCGCAGCATTTTAGTAAAGTTGTTTTGGCTTTGTCCTTCTTTGGCAGGGCGCAGGTACTCTCCCACAAATGCCCCGTCAAAATCGTTGGGCAATAAATAGTTCAAAGAATCCCCTTCGTAAAAACCTTGCTTGGCAAATTTTAATCCTTCGGCAACACTTAGCGGGCGGTTCATTTGGGGCTGGGCCGCAATGAACATAGCAAGGCTATCTATCTTATTATAAATTTTAAGCGCACGTAAACCCGATAGCCCCCTTTTTCGTTTGGTATCTACCACAATTTCAAGTGGCATTACTCCTTTGAAATTAGTTTCGAAAAATTTGAGGTCCTTATAAATGATGTCATCCTTTGGCAGGTCATCTACAATTTTACCAACTGTTTTTAACTGCAACATTCCGGCAATACTTATGGCAACCACAACAGCGGTTATAGCCAATACTTTTTTTTGATGAAAGAACACCCAACGCTCTACATGCGCCAACAAGCTTAAGATCCATTTACTATTTAAGTATGACAGCTGTGCTTTGCCGGGCGCTGGTAAAAAGCTAAGAACCGATGGTAGTAGAATAAACGAGACTACAAAAATTACCATAATGCTCAAGCCGGCCACGACGCCAAACTCTTGAAGTATAGCACTCTTGGTTAACGCAAACACGGCGAAACCAATGGCAGCAGCAATATTGCAGAAAAGCGTAACTACACCCATTTTACTTACCATATCTATTAACGCTTGCTCTTTGTTGCCGCTTTGCAGGTAAGATGTATGGTATTTATTTATAAAATAGATACAATTCGGGATGCCAATAACAACTACCAGCGATGGTATGAGGGCCGTAAGCAAGGTGATGTTGTAATCGAATAGATACGTAATGCCAACCGTCCATATCACTCCTACAATGACCACTAAAAGAGACAGTAGCGTGGTGCTCACTGACCTGAAAAATACAAGAAGGATCAACACACTAAATGCAAGTGACCCAAACAAAAACAATTTCATTTCTGCCTGTATTCTATCAGCCACCACCGTTCTTATGAGTGGCAAACCGCTAAGATGTGTAGCAATCCCCGTTGTAGAAGTAAAAGAATCTACCGAGTTGCTGATGTTTTGAATTACTGCAGTTCGTTCCTTACTATTAAGAATATCCTTATTTATTCTAACGCCCATCAGGTAGGCCTGTGCCTGCGGGTTGTATAAAAGAGATCTGTAAAAAGGAAGGTTGTAAAAAATGGAAGCCATGCTGTCCAGGTTTTGCTGCGTGGCTATACTGTCGCCGAAAATACGAACTGCATTCAGCCTTTCACCGGCACTGTCTTTCTGTAAGGCAACGGCCCCAGGCACACTAAGAATGTCCTCTACAAAAGGAATCTGCTTAAGCCTGTTGTGTAATTGCTGATAAGCTATAAAATTTTTAAGTTGAAATATGTCCTTGTTTTGAATTCCTATCACGAGCAGGTTACCATCATCCCCAAATGTTTTTTTAAAAGCCACATAATCTTTGTAGCGCTCGTTGTTTGTAGGGATGGCTTTAGAAAACTCGTAGCTCAGCTTTATTTTGCTGGCAAAGAAGCCCATGATTGCCGTACTTACCAGCAATAATAGTAATAGTACGATCCTGTTCTTTATAACAAACTTCGCCAGGGCTTTCCACATGATTTATTTTTTTGCAAAGAAAGTAGATTTGTTGGTCATAGCCTGATTCCTTTAAGATGGTAGTGCTGTTGCAGAAATGTGGACCATAAAAGGATCACCCTGACAGTCTCCAGCACCCGGCGAGGTTGTAGAGATTTTGATCAATAATTAAATTTACAAATACCTCAGCTATGAAAGGTCAAATCACTTACCTCGCAAAATAACTTTCAGATTATGGATGCATTTTTCACATTAAAATAAATTTTCAGCAATAATCTTAACAAGTTTGCCCGCACATCTGTAAGTACTTTTGTATATCTCATTTTATCTTACAAATTATGAAACAGCTTTGCCAGAATATTTTTGCTTTTCTTTTGCTGATAGCCAGCTTCACAACTGGTTTCGCCCAGGATGCCAACCTGGAAATACAGCTTAATAAAAGTGTATTTAAACCGGGCGATACCATTAACATTACAGCGAGGCAGCCCCTGCAAAAAGGCGCATTGGCTACGCTCTTTTTGATGGCCGAGCACCAGGATGGTATGGTATGGGAAATGCGTTGGCCACTGCTGAATGGTAAATGTGAAGCGTCTCTTATAGTGCCCGATTCTTTGCCCGAGGGTGCCTATCGACTGCGGTTCTCCGTTTTACAAAGCCTTTTTACTGTTTTCGGAAAAGTGAAGACCCCGGCCCGGGTATTAGCGTTGCAATCAACCTTACTTACCAATGCAGGAACTGTATTTGAAAGCGAAACCACCGTGCAACCAGATGGCAACTTCACCTATAAAAATGTGTTGTTTGCAAAGGATGCTACTCTCCTGTTCACGCTTCCCGGAGGAGATAACAGCGCCGAGTTGCATATAGAAATTTCTACGATCCTTGACTCTGTAATTCGCCCCGGCACCGGCAAAAACCTGGACATTTTTATCGGTCAACCTTCATCGTCAACAACAAAAACTTTTCCTGGCAAGACTTACGACAGCGCTTCGCCTTCCGCACAAGTACTGCAATCGGTAACGGTTTACAGCAAGCCCGTAAACAGGGGAGAAATGTATAATAAAAAATATTCAAGCGGCTTATTTAAGGCTATGAACGAAAGGATGATCAACTTGCTGGACAACCCACAGTTGCAAAACTGGAACTCAGTACTGCAACTAATCAGAAGCCAGGTGGCCGGACTATTGATCACCGGTAGTATAAACCCCACTGCCGTTTGGCGGGGTGATAGAGTGCAGTTTTATGTAGATGAAATGAGAACGCCCATTGAGACACTAGACATCATACCCGTGAACGACATTGCCATTATTAAAGCCTACCCACCGCCGTTTTTTGGCAACCCGGGAGGCGGTGGAGGGGCTGTAGCCATTTATACTAAACGAGGAGGCCTTACTGATGATGCCTTTAAAAATGCTTTCAAGGTAACTGGCTACACGCCGCTGTTATCTGAATTCCCTGTGAGCCCAGACCGTTTCTAAAAACACCTACCTTTCAACCTCACTCTTTTATCTTTTAAGTTATTTAAACTGATACTGGCAACGACGCCGGCCTGTATGACGCACAAAACAAAAGGAATTGTCTTAAAAAGTATTCGCTACGGCGAGACCAGCCTGGTAGTGACGGTGTTTACCGAACTATTTGGTGTGCAAACTTATATGGTTAATGGAGTGCGGAGTAGCAAAAAACCCGGTAATAAAGCGGCATTATACCAGCCTACCTCTTTGCTGGATATGGACGTTTATCACAATGACCAGAAGTCTATGCACCGCATCAGGGAGTGCAGTTGGTCATTTCTATACAAAAATGTTTTAAGCGATGTAGTTAAAAACAGCATCGCTGTTTTTATGGTAGAACTGCTACAAAAAACGTTGAAACAACCAGAGCAAAATAGCGACCTCTATTACTTCTGTGAAGATGCGCTGCAGCAGTTAGACTCCGCAACCCCGGCAGTAGCGGCAAACTTTCCCTTGTATTTTAGTTTACAGCTTACGCAGTTTTTTGGTTTCAGATTTAGCGATTGGAAACCATCTGCATTGACCGGGCCGCAAACTGTTTACCTCGATCTGCTGGAAGGCATGTTTACAGAACAGGCACCAACCCACCTTCACTTTATGGAAACTGAAGATGCCCTGCTTACTTCGGAGTTACTTAAAATTATGCAGCCTTATGAGCTTGACCAGGTTAAGATGAATCATCATAAGCGCCGGCAACTCTTATCAAAGTTCATGGACTATTATGCGCTTCATATTCCTGACTTTGGAAAAATTAAAACCCTGCAGGTTTTGCAGGAGGTGTTAGGTTGAGCCCAGCCAGCACTAAAATTTTTTATCAGAACAGCACTCCCATTTTTTTCTTTAATATCTTGAACCACCAATTGTTTCTAAAACTTTGCCCGGGCTAATCATGGAACTATTTATATCCATTTGCATAGGTATAGGCCTGGCTGCCAGTAGCGGTTTCCGGATCTTCATTCCCATGCTGGCAGCCAATATCGCTTCTCTAAGCGGCTTCCACCAATTTGGTAGTGGCTTTGAATGGCTCAACACCTGGACCGCATTTGGCATTCTCGTTTCAGCTTCAGTGGCCGAAATAGCAGCATACTACATACCAGTACTGGACAATGCACTGGATCAAATTGCACTACCTGTAGCCGTAGCAGCAGGCACATTATTGAGCGCTTCCTTTATTACAACAGATATGTCGCCGGTTTTAAAATGGGGGCTGGGGTTGTTGGCTGGAGGTGGCACCGCAGGAGTTATACATTCAGGCATGGCTATGCTAAGGCTCGGGTCTACAGCTGCTACCGGCACACTTGCCAACCCACTGGTGACAACAGCAGAAAATGGTGCCTCCATCACTTTCTCCCTGATGGCATTTCTAGTACCCATTGTTCTGGCAGCATTGGTAGTTTTCCTTGTTGTTTTTATTCTTAGAAAAATGGTAAGGGCTGTGAGCAAAAAACGGTGAAATGTACTTCTCAGTTAGCATTTTTTAGCTCAACTCTTTGGCAGGTCTCATTTTCGATATCTATGAGCACGAGCCCTGGCTTTTTGCCTTTTTCAAAACTGCCAAATTGTTTCTCTATACCTAGTGCCTCTGCACCGTTAAGCGTGGCCCATTGAAGCATAGTGGCCAGTGGTATAGCTGCAAAATATTTTCGCAGGGTCTTGATCTCTTCCATGATATTGAGGTGATGGTTACTGGCATAACTGTCTGTTCCTAACAACAGCCTACAATTATTCTTCATCAACATTTCCAGCGGGGGAAGACTGTTTTCGATATACAAATTTGCATTTATACAAATGCAATAGTACGGTGCATGCCCGTTTCCATTCGCCCGTTGAGAGATTTCTGCAGCAGCAAGCACATCTGCTTCATTGGTGAACGTATTGTGTACCAAAATTATTTTTTGCCCCTGGTTAAAATAGCTCAGCCAACTTTGCAAACTGCTTTTACACGTGGCAACAAATCCATCTATTTTTATACCAAGGGACTCATACAAACCGAGGAAGCCACCTTCTTTGAACTGGTACAAAGTATTTTCTGCTGCTGTTTCCTGGTTGTGAATACTGATGATTTGGCCTGCAGTTTTTTCATTAAGCAAATGAAAAAGTGTTTTAGAAACCGAGTAGGGTGCGTGCGGCGAAAGACTATTTTTAGCCAAGCTACTTTGGAGCTGTCTATTTTGAAATGCTGCAAGAACGTCTTCTGAAAATTGCAATCTTTTTTCGGCTACTGCGTCTACAAAGCCGCTTACCTCTATAAAGTTGTGCCAATACAAAGGGCTATGTCTTTTCAATTCTAGAGAATCTGCTGTGTTGCAAATGTCGCCCACGGCCACCGTGCCAGATTGGTACAGCTCCTCCACAGCCCTTGTCATGGCCCTGAGTTTTTCATCTAAAAGCGTTTCATATAGTTCTTGATATACTGCCTCGGATAACACTTTTGAGTGCGGCGCATCTCTCTTTGTGATCACCTGCCTCACAAACTCAACCAGCCCCGTACCCTCGGGTATAGCAGCTTTCATGTGACTTAGTTCTATGTGGCAGTGCGCATTTACAAACCCGGGGCTCAAGATTCCGTCCAGCGCTTCCACGTCGTTGCCGGCATCCCCAAGCGGTACTATGCCGTCAATAATTCCTTCACTCGTTACTACCAACACGTGCTCACATGCGAGCATTTCTCTTCCGGTAAAGATGTTGGTTGGTTTAAATTTTCTATACAAGGTGATTGATTGAGATACCGTAATTTTGGCGCCCCCGCAGCTATATGATGTCTATAAACAGTTGAATGTTCAGGCGATGCCCCAATGAAAGGACATCCTGACGAAATTGGTGAAAAAAATTGAGATGGCAACAATGGCTTGTGCGTTGGGAAAAATATATTACAAATAAAAAAGGCCCATAGGGTTAGCAGGAGGTAGTTTTTATGTTAGATAAACTGGATGCCATCAAAGCAAAATTTGATAACCTTGGGGTTGCCCTTACCAATCCGGAAATAGTAACCGATAATAAGAAGTATGGGGCTATGAGCAAAGAATATCGCAGCCTGGAGAAAGTAGTAAATGCCCGCAATGAATACATCAAGTTGTTAGATGATATTGAGTTTACTAAAGAAGTCCTTAACAGCGATGACGAAGAAATGCGGGAAATGTCCAAAGCAGAACTCCCATTACTGGAAATAAAAAAGGACGAGCAGGAAAAGCAGCTACGAAACATGCTTATCCCTAAGGATCCATTTGATGAAAAGAATGCAATTTTAGAAATACGGGCTGGTACAGGAGGTGATGAAGCTTCTTTGTTCTCTGGTGACCTTTTGCGTATGTACCTCAAATATTGTGAGAAAAAGGGCTGGAAAACAGCCCTCCTTAGCGAGAGCGAAGGTACCGTGGGCGGATACAAAGAAGTGCAGGTAGAAATAACCGGGGATGACGTATACGGAATTTTAAAATTTGAAAGTGGTGTACACCGTGTTCAGCGGGTACCAGATACAGAGAGTAGTGGCCGGGTGCATACCAGTGCGGTTACGGTGGCTGTAATGCCTGAAGCGGAGGAAGTAGATTTTGAATTGAAAGAGAGTGACATTAAAATGGAAACAGCCAGGAGTGGTGGTGCCGGCGGACAAAACGTAAATAAGGTAGAAACGAAAGTCTTTTTGACTCACAAACCCACCGGCCTTGTCGTAATGTGCCAGACAGACCGATCTCAGCTTGGGAATAAACTGAAGGCAATGGAAATGATGCGTACGAAATTGTACGATGAGGAAGTGAGGAAGGCTGAGGAAGCTATCTCTCATTTGCGCAAAAGCCTGGTGAGCACTGGCGATAGAAGTGCCAAAATTCGGACTTACAATTTCCCACAGGGGCGTGTAACGGACCACAGGATTGGGCTAACCGTTTACAATTTGGATGCTGTATTAAATGGCGAACTCGAAGAGTTTGCCGATGCCCTACAATTTGCCGAAAATGCGGAAAAACTTACCTCCCAAACTGGTCAATAACTTCTACATTTATCAAACAAATTTTTCTCACTTATAATTAAAAAAAACGTCCATCATGTTAAGAGAAATCTTCGACCTCATTAAAGGAAACGCTACCGAAACCGTCATCAACAACCCGGCGGTACCAGACGAACAAAATGATGCCGTGGTGGCTGAAGCCACTAACACGGTAGCCTCTGGCCTGCGCAACATTGTTGCTGGTGGCGGGTTACAAAACCTTTTAGCGTTATTTGCCGGAGGGCAAAAGCAAGGCAGCAGCCTCATGAGCAATCCCATTATAAACATGATGGTAGGGCATTTTGCCGGCAAACTCATGAGCAAGTTCAACATGGGTGGAGGCCAGGCGAACCAGGTAGCCAATAGCCTGATACCAGATGCATTAAGCAGTTTAATTAATAAAACCAATGAAGGCAGCAATGGCTTTTCGTTGGAAGGACTCTTAAATTCTATCACTGGCGGAAAGGTTACAGAACAACAGGATACAGGTGGTTTTAATTTACAAGATCTTGTAAGCCAGTTTGGTGGAGCACAACAAGCCCCTGCTGGCGGTGGAGGATTAATGGATGTGCTTTCTAAATTCACGCAAGGTGCCCAGGAGCAGCAACAGAAGAATGCAGGCGGCGGACTAATGGACCTGATTGAAGGCTTTCTAAAGAAATAGTTTTAAGGCGCTCCACGGAGCGCTTTTTTTAAAGCCTGCCTTATCTTTATTTTAACAGGCTCGATTTTAACTCTGGCACTTTGTTTGGTTCTATACCTCCATAACAACGACAATTCAAATTTCTCATAAGCAGTTAGTTTTGGTAAACGGCCCCTGTATCTACAGGGGCTTCTTTTATATGTCACGTTCACAAAAGCAATACACAATCTGCTAAGTTTCGTATATCCGATGAATCTGCATTGATTGCAGATCAATCAATATTACCTTTACAGCCAAAAATCAGACAGTGCCTACAACAGCAGAAGCAAAAAATAAATTTTTCAGGAGGTTAAAAAGCTCCCCGGATAGTGAAGCAGTGGAGATGAGTTTTATAGATCACCTGGAGGCATTGCGCTGGCACCTGGTAAGGTGCGTAATAGTTTGGTCGGTGGGCTTTATAGGCATATTTGTGAAAGTAGATTGGGTATTTGATAACATTATATATGCGCCTGCCAAACCCGGCTTTGTAACCTATGGGTGGTTTTGTGACCTAAGTCATTTTTTGCGGCTGGGCGATTCGCTTTGTATGCCTGCGGTAGAAATTCCTTTGCAGGGAAATACGATCAGCGGACCTTTCATGTCTGCGCTTTCAATTTCTATGGTAGGTTCCCTTATTGTGGCTTTTCCATACTTGTTCTGGGAGCTATGGCGTTTTATAAAACCTGCCTTATCGCCTAAAGAAGTTCGGTACTCCAGGGGTAGTATCTTTTGGGTCTCGCTTTGTTTCTTTACCGGCGGCGCCTTTGGTTATTTTCTGCTGGCTCCTTTCACATTTAATTTTCTTGCAAATTTTAGCCTGGGTACCACCGGCGCATATAAATATATGCCCACACTTACAGACTATATTGATACTATCACAACGCTCATTCTTGGTTGCGGTATTGCCTTTGAGCTGCCGGTGATTGCGTACGTGTTGGCTAAAATAGGATTGGTAACTGCCCCACTCCTCAGGGGCATCCGCAAATATGCTTTTGTAGTAATATTATTATTGGCTGCAGTTATTACCCCTTCACCCGATTGGACCAGCCAGATTATTGTAGCACTTCCATTGCTACTCCTTTACGAGATTGGAGTGTTCCTGGTAGCAAGGGTTGATAAGCAAAAAGCTAAGGAAGAGAAAGAGTGGAGTTAATGGAATGCTGAATCCCCGATACTTGATATTGGTCTGGATACGTTAGATTAGTTATTGTTTCTAATTACCTGTTTGTTGTTGGGAGTATCTAACTTTATAAAGTTATTTATTAACCCTGCCTACCGGCAGGCTGTCATTGACTATTGACATTTCACCATCCTTAAAATTTCTTCCTATGTATTCTTTCGATCTTACCAAGCCTATTGCTATTGGATGCGACCATGCAGGTTTCGACTGCAAAGAAGACCTGATCTCGTTTTTGGAAGGCGAAAAAATGACTTTTAAAGATTTTGGTACTTATCACAAAGAGTCTGTAGATTATCCTGATTTTGCACATCCTGTAGCACAATCTGTAGAAAGCGGCGAAGCGGCCTTTGGCATTTTATTATGCGGCAGTGCTAATGGTGTAGCCATCACTGCAAACAAGCACCAAGGAGTAAGAGCGGCTATTTGCTGGGGAGAGGAATTAGCTGAGCTGGCCAGGAAACACAACAATGCAAACATCATTTGTATTCCTGCCCGGTTTGTAAGAGATGGGGATGCTGAAAAAATGCTTGACATTTTTATGAACACAGCCTTTGAAGGCGGCAGGCACGGCAACCGGGTAGACAAAATTGCCTGCTGAGGCCAATAAATTTTCAACCGGATTAATGATAAAATTTAATGCACTCTAACGTGCATTTTTTTATTGCCGCCATCCCGGCGGCTTTTGCCCGCTGTGAACTTTTCTAAAACTGAAGCCGTTTATAAAAAAGGAATTGTTGTCCCGCACTCTTTGGTTATTTTGCCTTTACATAAAAAACATATGATGAGAAAATTGCTTACACTTCCATTCCTACTGATGAGCGCTGTTGTATTTGCACAGCCAAAAAATGCAGAGACCTATGCGAACATCATCAACGTTCAACAATTACAAAAACATCTTAAGGTAATTGCCAGCGACTCTATGGAAGGCCGTGAAACAGGCACCATCGGCCAGCGCAAAGCAGCCGCTTACATTGAAAACAACTTTAAAAAAACAGACCTTGCTCCCTCTGTTCCAGCCAAAGGTTATCAGCAATTTTATCCATTGTATATAGACAGCCTTGTATCATCTGTGCTTAGCTTTAACAACACGCAAGCCGTGTACGGCACAGATTATTTAAGCCCTGCCAATGTAAATGACAAGGGAAAATTTAAAAGCAAACAGATAGTGTTTCTTGGTTACGGCATTGAAGACAGTAGTTATAACGACTATGCCGGCTTAAATGTAAAAGGTAAACTGGTGCTGTTTTTTCTAGGCGAGCCAAAAGAAAATGGAAAGTTTCTGCTGAGTGGAAGTACCAGCAGGGGCTCTGCATGGAGTTTTCCGGGCCTTAGTAAAAAGTTGGCTCTTGCTGCAAAAAAAGGAGCTGTAGGTGCGTTGGTTATCAATCCCACCCAGGCAACTTTTACCCAACGGGCAATAGACGGAGCAAAAAAAACGAATGCATATTATCCCCGCTCCACGGACGGTAAAAAAATAAATTATGCCTTATTGAGTCACGAGTTTGCAAAAAAAATTCCTGGCTTTTCGTTCGAAACTTTACTGGCAGCCGCTAAAGGAGGCAATGCTTTTGCAAAAGCAGACTATGCATTAACAAATGCAAAAGTCCGCTTTGAGTTTGACAAGAACAGGGAAGTAATAAACGCCAGCAATGTGCTGGGTCTTATTGAGGGCAGTGATAAAAAAGAGGAGTACGTTTTTATAACGGCGCATTACGATCATATTGGTATGCAGAATGGAGTGGTAAACAATGGTGCAGATGATGACGGTAGCGGCACCGTATCTATTATGCAAATAGGTGAAGCATTTGCAAAGGCAAAGGCAGAAGGGAATGGCCCACGGAGAACTGTGGTTATAATGGCTGTAAGTGGCGAAGAAAAAGGTTTATGGGGTAGTGAGTATTACAGTGATCATCCTTTGTACCCGTTAACGAAAACTACTGTGGACCTTAATATAGATATGATTGGCCGTATAGACACAGAGAGAATGAAAGATGATACCTTGAACTATGTATACGTTGTAGGCCATAACAAACTGAGCAGCGATTTGCCGGTAATAAACGAAGCGGTCAATAACAAACACACGCAACTGGTATTAGATTATAAATATGATGATCCGAAAGATCCTAACAGAATTTATTTCCGCAGCGATCACTATAATTTTGCCCGCAAAGGAGTACCGGTATTATTCTTTTATGATGGCATGTTAAAGGCAGATTATCACCGCCCAACCGATGATGTAGAAAAGATCAATTTTCAACTCATGGAAAAAAGGGCACGCATGGTTTTCTTTACCGCATGGGAAATGGCCAATAGGGATGAGATGCTCAAAAGAGATATTCCGTTGACAAACGAAACGAGATAAAAAATGAAACACCCTAAAACGCCCCTTTATCCGAGGGGCGTTTAAATATTTCCCGAATGAGCTGCTATAAAACAATATTCAATGGACTACTATGAAGATATCAACTTCAAACATCAAAAGTTTGACAAGGAGAGGTTGCCGGCAGGCGAATATGAAAACTGCAGCTTTTCTGATTGTGTTTTCAGCAAAGCTAACCTATCAAACCATCGGTTTTCGGCTTGTAGTTTCAACAACTGCGACCTAAGTATGGCAGAATTGAAAAGCACGGTGATAAGGGATGTGAACTTTAAGGATTGTAAAATGCTGGGCCTCCGGTTCGACGAATGCAGCAGCTTTATTATTACCATGAATTTTGAAAACTGTACCCTCAATTTTTCTTCTTTCTTCAAATTAAAACTAAAAAAAATAATTTTTAAGAACTGTAGCCTGCAGGAGGTAGACTTTGTAGAGACCAATCTTACAGCCGGATCGTTTGAAAACAGCAACCTTTTAAGAGCCGTGTTTGCCAACAGCATTTTAGAACAGGCAGATTTTAGAACCGCCTATAATTTCTCCATCGATCCGGAAAATAATAAAATGACCAAAGCTAAATTTTCGGCGCAGGCCCTCGCCGGCCTTCTGGACAAATACAATCTTGACATTCGCTAAAAACAGGAGGCAGGATTGCTTTTACTCAAACCAGCTCCAGGTACTTCTTATACCTGTTTCTGTAATTTAACGGAGACATGCAGGTTACTTTTTTAAACACCATTATAAACGCTTTGTTATCTGAGTAGTCCACTTCATACATTACTTCGCTAATGTTTTTGCGGCTGTTTTGGAAGCTCTTCTTAGCGGCTTCCACTTTTACACGCTGCATATATTCTGCAATGGTATTGCAGGTTGCTTTTTTAAAACGACGCTCCAGATTTCTGCGGCCAATGGCAAATTTACCAGTCAGCTGATCTACTGTAATTTTTTCGTAAAAATTATTTTCAATAAACTCCTGCGCTTTTTTAATGGCTTCGTCGTCGTGAGTTTTCTATCCGTCAAAAATCATTAATGGTAATTGGCTGCTCCTGTCTATGTCTATCATAAATGCCTTGGCAATAAAGATGGCTGTTTCCCGGCCTGCATATTTTTCTATCAGGTATACCAGCAGGTTTAAAAACGAGTAGGTGCCACCGCTGCTATAGATGC
The DNA here is from genome assembly GCA_043737055.1 of Chitinophagaceae bacterium. Lineage (GTDB taxonomy): Bacteria > Bacteroidota > Bacteroidia > Chitinophagales > Chitinophagaceae > Ferruginibacter. Next base: position 17,896 of record JAYTBG010000428.1, read on the forward strand.
CATCTTCCGCAGTCATAATTTTATCGTCAACCAAATTTACCAGGGGAAACATTTGCCTGAACTGGTTGGCGGCCACCCAGTGTGTGGCACAACGCTTTCCATCAACCAAACCGGTAGCTGCCAGGAAAAAAGAGCCAATGTAAAAACTGGTAATCTCTGACCCTGCTTTGTATTGTTCTTTTATCAGCGATTGAAAGCTGCATTTTTTTCCATGGCCGCTGCAAGGTCTCCATGCAAAGCGGGGATAATAATCAGGTCGCTCTTTTCAATATCTGTAATGAGGCAATCTGGGGCAATGGTGAACAAACCATCCCGTTGGCTTTCTTCTTTATGAAGACCCACCAGTTACACTTTAAACAAAGGAGGCTGCCGAAGCCGGGCTCTGAAAGTATTTACCTCTATGAATATCTGAAGTGTACCATCAATGTTAGGCAAACTCGTATGCCCGCTGGGAACCATGATTAAGATGTATTTTATTCTTCAAACATAACAAGAATAATGGTCGCAATCAACACCTCCAAAAGGGGTGATTGCACCATCCAATGCCTGCACGAGAATTACTTCTACCGCTCTTAATTAAACATTGCAGCAATAAATAAAATACTTGCGAAGCTTGAAAATAAATCAAAGCATTATTTACTCACTTATAAAATACCTAGCATGTCACAATTAAGTATCTACCTTAATTTTTAGGTAATACCGAAGAAGCCTTCACGTTTTACAGATCGGTTTTAGGCGGAGAGTTTTCTATGCTGCAGCGTTTTAAAGATTCAGTGCACGGCAGGCAAATGGATGTAGGGGTGCAGGAAAAAATTATGCATATCGCTTTGCCCTTCGGTGAAGGAAGCGTGCTTATGGCTGCCGACGCCCTGGAATGCATGGGGCAAAATCTTTTAGCCGGTTTCTCAATCTCTGTGGCTGCTGATAGTGAGGAAGAAGCTATACTATTATTTGAAGGCCTATCAGTCGGCGGACAGGTAACCATGCCGCTTGAAAAAACATTTTGGAATGCTCCGTTTGGGATCTTCACAGATAAATTCAATATTCAATGGATGGTCAATTACGATTACGAATAAAACAAAAATCTATTTGCTGTAGTTTTTTTGAAAGTGACTTGTTCCTAAACACACATATAAAAAGTGTACATTATGTAGCAACTCTGTTCAGGCATTTGCTGTCTATGGCGGAGGAACCATTCTGTTTATGGCCTATCTTAGTGAAAATAAAAATCACTTTGATGATGCGTAGCAAACACTCTTTTTTTCTAATCCTGATTTTCTTTTTTTTTCCGGCCGCCTTTGCACAGGACGACGTTAGTTACAAAACTCCACCTAAGGAGATAGCAGATATGCTTATGGTGAAACCCACTCCGGGAGTAAGTATCGACGATAAAGGAGAATGGATGTTGTTAACCGAAAGCAGCAGCTATCCTTCTGTGGAAGAATTAGCCAAGCCGGAGTTTCGCATTGCGGGCCTGCGCATCAACCCAAATAACTTTGCACCCAGCCGGCAAAATTTTATTACCAACCTCTACTTAAAAAATATTTCGTCGGGAAAACTGTTTCCCATCAGCGGCTTACCGTCACCGTTAGCTGCGGGTGGGGTAAGTTGGAGCCCGGACGAAAAAAAAATTGCTTTCACTCACACCAGTGCTACCCGGGTAGATCTTTATACCATCCAGGTAAGTATACAAAAGGCCACTAAGGTTAACAAAACCGCCCTGAACACTATTACCGGAACCTATACCTGGTTCGACAATAACAGCCTGCTTTATCGCAGCGCCGTAAAGCCTTTGAGTGCTGCACCCCTAAAGCCGCTTGCTCCAAAAGGTCCTGCTGTGCAGGAAAATTATGGCAAGGCATCGCCAAGGCCCACTTTTCAGGATATGATAAAAGGCCCTTTTGATGAAATGTTGTTTGCCTTTTATGCAAGCACCCAGCTTATAAAAAACAGCAATGGCATAGAAACTAAAATTGGACAGCCAGCGATTTATAGCAGCGTGAGCGTTTCTCCCGATAAAAAATATCTCTTGCTGCGCAGCATTCAAAAACCATTTTCTTACCTCGTGCCATATAGTGGCTTTCCCACAATTGTAACCATCACAGACATGACAGGAAGACTGGTAAAAAAAATAGCAGAAGTGCCTCCCTCTGAAACTGCACCGGGCGGCAATGATAATGTGCAGCCGGGGCCACGCAGCTTTGAATGGAGAGATGATGAAGCAGCCACCCTCATTTGGTGCCAGCCACTGGACAGCGGTTTACTTAAAAATACCGTTGCACACAGGGATGCGGTGTATGCTTTGCCAGCACCTTTTACCGGCAGTAATAAGGAGTTGTTTAAAACTACTATGCGGTACAACGGTATTACATGGGGCGATGCAAACACAGCGATTGTTACAGAAGGGTTGCGCAGCAAACAAACAACGCAAATGAACCGTTACAACCCTGCTACCGGGCAGTTAGAAAAGTTATTTAGCCGCAACAGCACCGATGCCTATTCCAACCCAGGATTCCCGGTAACACATCCTAACCAATATGGTAAAGATGTATTGCAACTGATAGATAATGGTAAAAAAATATTATTCAATAATCTGAGCGGCAGTTCTGCCAAAGGAGACCTTCCATTTTTACTTTCTTTTGACTTAACAGAAAAAAAAGCAGACACTTTATGGCGCTCTGCAGAAGGCAGCTATGAGACAGTGGTAAAAATATTGGATGCCAATAAACTTGAATTGATAACACGCAGGGAAAGCAAAACGATGGTGCCCAATTACTGGCTCAAAAATTTGCGTTTACGCATTGCCGACAGGCAGCTCACAGATTTCAAAAACCCCTACCCACAACTGGAAGGAGTAAGCAAAGAAAAAATCCGTTACAAGAGAGCCGATGGTGTAGAGCTCACCGGCGAATTATTGTTGCCCAAAAATTACAATGCGCAAAAGGATGGACCACTTCCGGTGCTAATCTGGGCTTACCCGGCAGAATTTAACTCGGCGGCAGATGCTGCGCAGATAAGAGGAAGCGAGCATAGATTTACACTTGTAAACTGGGGCTCGCCGGTTTTTTACGTTACCAAAGGATATGCAGTATTAAACAATGCCGAAATGCCTATCGTGGCCAGCGGTAAGGATACCAAGCCCAACGATAATTTTGTGCAGCAGCTTACTATGAATGCAGAAGCCGCCATAAATAAACTAAGCGAAATGGGCGTTGGAGACAAAAACAGGATGGCTGTGGGAGGGCATAGCTATGGGGCCTTTATGACCGCCAATCTGCTGGCTCATACAAATTTATTTAAAGCCGGGCTTGCACGAAGTGGTGCTTACAACCGTTCCCTTACCCCTTTTGGTTTTCAAAACGAAGACCGCACTTACTGGGAGGCTCCCGAACTATACAACCAAATGAGCCCCTTTAGTTTTGCCAATAAAATTAAAACACCAATCCTCCTGATACATGGGGAGATGGACAATAATACCGGTACTTACCCCATCCAAAGCGAGCGCCTGTTTAATGCCATCAAAGGGCATGGAGGAACGGTGAGGTATGTGAGCCTTCCTTTTGAAAGTCATGGTTATGCAGGTAGGGAAAACGTATTGCACATGCTTGCCGAACAATACGAATGGATGGAGAAATATGTGAAGAATACGAAATAGTGCTCCAAAGTAAAAAGTAAAAATTCAGAACTAACATGGGAGATTCCCCGCTTTTGAATTTTTACTTTTTAATTTTTAATTTTAACGTTATCATGAGCAACGACCGGCTGCACGGCAAAACATTGGAAACGATTTTAACCGAACTCGTTAATCACTTTGGTTGGGACCACCTGGCCTCCGAGATAAAAATAAACTGCTTTACCAGCAACCCAAGCATCAACTCTTCCCTAAAATTTTTGCGCAAAACTGGTTGGGCCCGTAAAAAGGTTGAAGACTTTTATATCCAAACGATTGCTTAAACTTCCAAATGACTCTACAGGCTGAAGAAATAATTATTGCTCATACAAAAAAATGGATCACCGATGTAGTCGTGGGTTGCAATTTTTGCCCTTTCGCAGCCCGGGAAGTAAAACGAAATAGTATTTTCTACAAAGTATTGCCAGGTGCCAACACAGAAACTACATTGCAAGCAGTGGCCGAAATGTTCAATTTTTTAAACGGGCACCCAGACATTGAAACTGCATTCATCATTTTACCGGAAAGTTTCGAATCGTTTGACGAGTACCTGCAACTGGTAGACCTTGCCGGGTCGTTACTAACACAGGAGGGCTTCGAAGGCATTTACCAGTTAGCCAGTTTTCATCCTCAATATTTATTTGCTGGCAGCAATGATGCGGATCCATCCAATTACACGAACCGTTCTCCCTACGCCATGTTACATTTTTTAAGAGAAGAAAGTGTTAGCAATGCAGTAGACAGCCATCCGGACATTGACGATGTGCCTAACCAGAACATTGCTTTCGCCCAAGAAAAAGGCATTGAACATATGCAGCAATTATTGGCTTCCTGTTTGAAACCGGCGTTACCAACTACTGAGCAGTAACGGCATTGTGTTGCGGCAGACCGTCGGCAATTATGTTTTGCAACTAGCCGCATATTTTTGCTAAGCACTATTCGTTGATTACTGTCGGAGGATTTTCCTCTCATGAATTATGGTTATCAAGCAACATTACCGCCCACATTTTTTAACGGCAGCCTAGAGCGATAGCCTGCCATTACCTCGCCCTCATTAACTATATTTGTTCTTCTTCATCAATACCATCATGTAATGGCCCTTTTTGATATCAGGCTACATAAATCGATTGCAAAAGCGTTGAATATTCCCCTGCGGGATCCGAGGCGTCAGCAATTGAGGGTGTTGAAAAAATTATTAAAGAAGGCACGTTTTACGCAGTTCGGGCAGCAAAATAAATTCGATGAAATTTTATTGAGCAAGCACCCGGGCAAGGTTTTTCAACAATCAGTACCTACTTATAACTATAGCAAAATTTACAACGACTGGTGGCATAAAACTTTGGATGGGGTACCAGATGTTTGCTGGCCGGGAGTAATCAATTTTTTTGCATTGAGCAGCGGCACAAGCGAGGCTTCCAGCAAATACATTCCTATCACAAAAGATCTTATTCGCAGCAATACCATTACCAGCTTAAGACAATTATTTACGCTTACCAAGTATGACCACATTCCCCGCAGTTCTATGGGTAAAGGCTGGCTACTTTTGGGTGGTAGCACCGAATTACAAAAGGGTGCAACATTTTATGCGGGCGATCTTAGCGGTATTCAACAAAAAAACATTCCTTTTTGGTTTTCGGGTTTGGGACTTTATAAGCCCGGTAAAAAAATAGCCAAGGAACAAGACTGGACAAAAAAGTTAAACGAAATAGTAGAGAACGCTCCAAACTGGGACATAGGTTTTATTGTAGGAGTACCGGCATGGTTGCAACTATGCCTCGAAAAAATCATTGAACGCTATCAGTTAAAAGATATTCATGAACTGTGGCCCAACCTGGCATTTTATGTACATGGTGGCGTGGCCATGGAACCCTATAAAAAAGGGTTCGAAAGACTACTGGGCAAACCCATTAGCTATGTAGAAACATACCTGGCGAGTGAAGGATTTCTAGCTTACCAAAACAGGCAAGATACAAGGGGCATGCAGCTCGTGCTCAACAACAATATATTTTTCGAATTTGTTCCCTTTGATGATGACAATTTTGACAGTGAGGGAAATATGGCTGAGAATCCCAAAGCCTTAATGATTCATGAAATAGAGCCGGGTAAAGATTATGCCATCCTGATAAGTACCAACGGAGGTGCATGGCGATATGCCATTGGCGACACGGTGCGCCTTGTAGATAAAGAGAGAAGTGAAATTATTATTACCGGTCGTACCAAACATTTCCTGAGTTTAGTGGGCGAGCACCTGAGTGTAGACAATATGAACCAGGCTATAGAAATGGCAAGTGAACAATTAAATATTTCGATTCCGGAATTTACGGTGGCAGGCGTACCTCATGGCAATTTTTTTGCCCATGAATGGTTTGTAGCTACTGACGATAGTGTAGATGCCAACCGTTTGGCCGGAGTTTTGGATGCCAATCTTAAAATACTCAATGACGATTACGAAGTAGAAAGAAACCATGCGTTAAAGGCGGTGTCAGCACACGTTTTACCTGAACAGGTTTTCCTCGAGTTCATGAGATCAAAAGGAAAAATTGGCGGGCAACATAAATTTCCCCGTGTGCTAAAGGGCAAAATGTTGGAGGAGTGGAAAGGTTTCTTAAAAGAATCAGTACAATTATCTTAGTGCTAAGGGGCCGCTTTTTTGTTCACATTTTTATAAAGCGATTATAATGACGGATGCGTTTTTAAAAGGCCTTGCAATAAGCTTACTACTGATTTTCTCTGTAGGCCCTGTTATATTCACGATCATCAAGCAAAGCATCAATCATGGCCGCAGCGGCGGATTTAGCTTTGTTACAGGTGTATGGCTTAGCGATGTTATGTGGATTGTTTTAAGCATGGGGTTTGGAGAATTTGTAAAAACATTGCTGGATTTTAAAATCCCCATTGGCATAGCGGGTTGTGTTTTTTTAATAGGCATGGGTGTATACTTTGCATTCTTTAAAAAAATAAAACCACGTCGTCTGCAGGAGCCGGTGGCCATTGCCGGCGACCCTAAAACAGGTGAAGGCAGCAATCCAAGCTACTTCGCCATTTTCAGCTCTGGTTTTTTAATCAATACCCTCAACCCTGCTGTTATTTCCTTTTGGGTGATATTGGCAGCATCTTTATCTGCAGTGTATTCGTTTAACGAACAGGTGGTCATTTTCAGCACCTGCCTTTGTATAAATATTTTGGCCGATATTGGCAAAGTGTTGGGTGCCGGCTACATTGGCAAAAAATTAAGTGATAGAAATATTTTATTAATCAACAGGATTTCGGGATTCTTATACCTGGGTTTCGGAGGAATCATTTTGACCGGTATCGTTTATAGCCTTCTAAAGAACTAACGAGATACATTAATTAAATTGGCTGCTTTGTTACTTTCTAAATTTCAATTTTTACCCCTATTTTTTTGCCTTGTTAGCAGCATTTCGTTTGCGCAGCAAAACGACTTCATCATTTTAAAAAAGAATGGTAAGCCTCTTCAAAATTTTTATGCCGGCATTCAAATAGAATTTGTAACAACAAATGGCGCTTACAGAAATGCCCTTATAACTGCCATAAAAAAAGATAGCATTTACCTACAGGAATTTTTAGTGCGCAGGATACCAACCGTGTTTGGCACTTACATCAACGATACTGCCGGAAGCTTTCGCTTTACATACCATTACATGCAAATAAAGAGTTTTGGCAGAGCTGCAAAGAAAGGGTTTAACGTAACCGGAAGCGGTGCAGCACTGTTGGGTGGCGGCGTACTGCTTACGCTTGCCAGCGGTGTGTCTTACATTGCCGATCCAGAAAAATTTAGTCCTGAGTTATTGGTGGGTGCAGTGGCGCTTGGCACGGCAGGGTATTTTATGAGCAGGGCCGGACGAAAAGGAATTGTGGTGGGCAAAAAGTATACGATTGAATATATGCGTATGACCAAATAATAAATGGAGCAGCAACACTATACTAACAGCAATGCATGAACGTTAGATAGCCTACAAGCAATGAAGAAAAAAATGACCAACCGCAAGCGCAGCACCTGGGGAACCTTCAAAAAAATAGCATTGTGGATGTTTATTTCTCATCTCCTCTACCTGCTGTTGTGCAAGTGGATTAATCCGCCTATCACTATTACCCAGGTGGTAGATGTTGTAAAAGGTCATGGCCTTAAAAAAGACAATATAAGCTACGATGCCATGGGGCCAAACATTAAGTTGGCTGTAATGGCTGCAGAAGATCAGTTGTTTCCGGACCACAATGGCTTTGATGTGAAGGCCATTAAAAAAGCGCAGAAATATAATGAGAAACATCCTACCAGGGTGCGGGGCGCCAGTACCATCAGCCAGCAAACTGCCAAGAATGTTTTCCTTTGGCAAGGCGGTGGTTATTTTAGAAAGGGGCTGGAAGTGTATTTTACTTTTATGATTGAGATGCTGTGGAGCAAAGAAAGAATTCTTCAAAACTATTTGAATGTGGCCGAAATGGGGCCCGGCATTTTTGGCGTGCAGGCAGCGGCTAAAGCCTATTTCAATAAAGACGCAAAAGACCTCACCCGCAGCGAAGCTGCACAAATAGCAGCATGCCTCCGCAATCCTAAAAAATATACTGTGAAGCCCCTGAGTAGAATGGTGAGTATTGTTTCAGCAAAAGTATTGCGGCAGATGAATAACATACAAGGGGATAAAGACGTGATGGCTTTGGTTAAATAGAAGATCATTTTCCTCCGGCTAAATATTTCATTTTGGGCTAAAGTCCGGTACTGTATTGTATTTCACTAACCCCAGCCTTAAAGCTGGGGTTACAAGAACCAACCCTTCACGGCGGGTCTTCAGCCCCGGTTAGTCGGATAAAAAATAATAATTAATATCTTCATTTAATGAAAAACATAGCTGCTGTTTTCTTATTATGTACCGTGTGCTTGCATTCGGCTGCGCCTAAAAGGAGAAGTTGGATACTGAGAAGACCATTGCGGCCATACAAAAAGACCTTGTGTGACTAAATGGGAATGCCCGCACTTAGACAGTCATCAATGCTTTCATTCGCCTTCTGCAGTCTTTCATCATACCCCCCGCTAATGTTTACCCATGGCACATGCTGATTTACCATTGCATCTAAATAAAACTGATAGATCTTTTGCCGCATTTGCAGGTCGGGATATTCCCGTAATGGATCTGCTGCCCATGTAAGGTCAGTATTACATAGCAGGTATAGATCGGGTTTGGTTTGAGCAATGCGGGTTAATATGCGGTTATCGCATTTGTTGAAAGAAATTTCGCTCCATATTTTCACCACATATAAATCTGTATCGATAAACAGCGGGTAGGCGGCTTTACGAGCGCCACCGGGCTGCATCAAGTAATAATTTTTTTCCGCTGTTGCTTCACCCAGCATTTGGCCTTTGGCTATTTCCCACAGGTCTTCGTACTGGTAAGAATTACTCGTATCCTGCAGGTAAGTTCGTGCATACTCAGGCACCCAACTACTCTTATAACGGGCGGCTAGCTGTGCACACAAAGTGCTTTTGCCAGTAGACTCTGGCCCGAGTACAACGATTTTTTTAAGTGGCATGTTGCTGTTGTTTCCGTTTTTCCCATTCTATCCATCCCCAAATAGCCATGCCAAGCAGAATAAAATAATAGACGCTTGTTAATACATAATGTTTTACAAAATACAGCGGGATGGAGGCAAGGTTGGTAGTGATCCACCACAGCCAACTCTCTATTTTTTTTCTTGTCATCAGCCACATGGCCGTAAATGCGCTGGCGCTTGCAAGCGCATCAGCCCATGGTATTACGTTTGGATAAAATCCCTTTTTTAAAAAACTGAGGGCAGTAAATATGGCAATAAAAAATGCAGCAAAAAACATACACTGCTGCATCCATTCTTTTTTGGTAGAACTTGTAATGTGCAAAACGCTTATTTTATGGGCGTCTTTTCTACTCCATAACATCCAACCATAAATACTCATCACCGTGTAATAAAGATTGACACTAGCCTCTCCAAAAAGACCTTGACAAAGGCTTAGATAGATATAGAGAACGGTGTTTACCAGGCCCACGGGATACACCAGAATATTTTCTTTGCGGCTGTACCAAACACTTAAAATACCCGTAAATACGGCAATGATTTCAAGTACCCCTGTGTTGCGTACATCATTTAAAAAAGAGTTTAAAATTTCGGTGAAGGACATCATAAAGCTGGCTTCAATTTAAGCAATAAAACAACATCTGCAGAGCAACCCAAAATGCACTAGCTTAATGGCGGAAGGCTGATCAAAAACAACCCTGGCCCCGGCAAAATAATACGATAACATGAAAAAGAAAATTAGTGTTTACATCATGGCTGCACTCTACGGGCTGGCAGGAATTAATCATTTTGTAAATCCTACGTTTTATCACCGGCTGATACCCCCGTGGATTGGCCATGCTGAATTGGTGAATATACTGGCGGGTGTGGCAGAACTGGTACTGGCGGTGTTATTGTGTTTCAAGCTAACCCGGCAAATTGCATGCTATGGCGTTATAGCCATGCTACTGGCTTTTATACCCACGCATGTGTATATGCTACAGGAGGGGTTCTGCGCCACGGGCACCTGTCCCCCTGCCTGGATCTTGTGGGTTCGCCTGCTGATTTTACAACCGCTCTTAATTGTATGGGCATGGAGCAATCGAAATGTTCAATAAACTCCAAAAGTTCTTGTGCTTATATTATAACTGAAGCTCTTATTGTTGACCCAGTCTTTATAGCCTGCGACCATACAGTGGAACAGGAGCTGCTGAGGAATCACTTACGATTGTCTACCTGGAACCATCATAAAAGTTTGGCGATTTTGTTTGTTGGCTATAAATAACCTATTCCTGCAGCCGGTGTTTCAATAGCCGCAGTGTCGCTAATGCGAAGCAGGAGTACCTTGCTACTTCATACAATGTCGAGAGCGGCGTTTGCATTGGGGCTGGCAGTGCCGAAAACCAGGAATGCAAGGAATACTATTTTCATAAGTGCTTTTTATTAAAAGTATGCATACAGTAGCGGAAATCAACGTGATCGATAACGAGTATTAAAACATCACTCAGGTGCATCTGTTAATGCTACATTTTGCTCACAGATAACATGGATGAAAGGATGAACATAGATTTTTTGCTGCGCAAAATCCTGCTAACCAGGATCATCGGTGGTAATCGAACTTAAGCGGATGTATCAGTTCTGGTAAAAAGTTTAATAAAAATAAAATCCTCTATATCCGTGTCCTCCGTATGCTTAAATTATTTGTATCAGCAGTAACGGTCGGGATATGCTATTTAACGCTAATGAAGTTAAAAGATGGTCTAACACAGGTTACATAAAACAAAACATCCGCCAAGTGGCGGATGCTTCAAATTATTTTATTTTTTAAGCCCTTCAGGGGTTTGGGGCTCCTATTCCGCCTCGGCCACTACCTCTTTCACTTCGGGAATCATCCGCTTCATCATTCCTTCAATACCAGCTTTTAATGTAATCATAGACGAGGGGCAACCGCTGCAACTTCCCTGCAACATCAGGTTTACCCGGCCTTCTTCATAACTTTTAAATTGAATGGCACCACCGTCCATTTCTACTGCGGGCTTCACATAGTTTTCTAATAACTCTTTAATGCGTTTTACTACATCGTCATCATCAGCGTGCACTTCGTTGCTGCTTTCTGCTTTCACAAACGAAAGTTCATCTTCATTTACCACTGCTTTGCCTTCTTCTAAATAATCTTTTAAAAACTCCTTGATAGTGGGAATCACATCTTGCCAATCTTCAGTATCGCTGGTTTTAGTAAGTGTAACAAAGTTGCTGGCTATAAAAACAGATTTTATAAATGGAAAGCTGAATAGCTCTTGTGCAAGCGGCGAAGGTTTAGAGCTGGACTCATCCGGAAAGTCGACGCTTTTACCCGGATACAATAGCTTGTTGGCAACAAACTTCATTGTTTCCGGGTTGGGAGTCATTTCTGTATAAATACTGATAACGGGATTACCTGTCTTGATCATACTTTCTAATTTTCTGCTGCAAAAATAACTAATAATGGATAGCGGCCTGCAAACAGATGGTAAATAGTCTACATAGATGCCGTTAAATTTCTTATTTCGAAACCCGCACTAATTCTTATAAAAATTGGAAGATAGCGTGGTGCCATCAGCATACATTATCCGCAGGTGGTACATCACTTTTGGCAAAGAGGGCGCAAGCAAAATACTACGTGTGTTCAGATTTCCTTTCTGTAGCACCCGGTCTTTTACATCGTAGATCATATAGACAGGGTTTCTTTCCAGCCCTACACTCAGTAAATTTATCCTATCAGTCACCGGGTTCGGGTTAATAATAAGCGTGCCTTGCTTGGCGACAAGCACCACAAATTCGATGTTGCTAAAAGAAGTGCGGCCCGAAAAATCTGCCTGCCGTAACCTATAAAAATTTTTACCCGGCTGAGCCTTATCATGAATAAAACTATAACTGATTTCCCGGGTCGACGTGCCTGCCCCGTCTACCCTTCCTACTACATTAAAATTGCTGCCATCTGTGCTATGCTCAATATCAAAAAAACTATTGTTGGTTTCCTGGAAAGTTTTCCAGTTGAGCAAAGCGCCTTGCTTGATGGCTCCCACTTGCAAGGGGCTAAATGATACCGGCACCATGCCATTGTAGGTTATGGTAAGAGCCGGACGATCAACCAGAACTGCGTTTGTGCGGGAAGCAAATCTTTTGGCGGAGCCGACAGCCACTTCTGCCGATCGCAGGATCCATCCGAAATTTACAGAAGCATCGTTTACCCACTGCTGCACATCGCTGAGGGCTTGTGTACTGCTCCAGGTGTAAGCACCGAGACCGGCTACTGCTGTAGTTGCGGATGCTGTGGTATTGTACAAACCGCCTGCAGTAGACCAGGTTGTAACGCAGGCCCCTCCTGCATTGGCGAAACTACAATTCCAGGTGGCATCTCCGGCAGCAGCTACAACGCCCACACCGCTCCCTGCATCTACTGCTTCGGAAGCACCTTCGCCCCATGCTTGCAGCACCCGGTGCAGCAGGATATCGTGGTCGCCCGACACTGTTCTGTTCACAACTAATCTTAAACTTACGGAAGTAACGTTGGCGCCTAATGGGATAGAAGAAAGATCGAATCTCAAAAGCCCACGACGAATGTCAGCCCGCTGGGTTGTTCCTGCGGTGAAATTCTGGCCTGCACCGTTGCTGTTGTTGCTGAGCTCGCTGTAAATGGTATTGCCTTGAGAGGCGGGAAGCGTAACTGTTGTTTGCGCCGGGATGGCTTGTGACAGCCCTATGACCATGCTTAATAAAAAGTAAAATTTTTTCGTATCTCAAGTGTTGATGGATGTAAAAGAAACGCTGCCAAAAACTGATTGTTGAGCAGCCGGCCAAACTCTCTATACTTATCTATAAACATATGTATTCTACTTTACCTGGCGTTATTCTAGAATCCGAAGTTTGGCGTAGTTCAACATAATTTTTTTCTCCCCATTAAGCTCAAAATTTACCGTGGCAATAGGGTTGTGCGCCGCACCTTCCATTTTAGTGACTTCTCCAAAACCGAATTTCTGGTGTTCTACTTTTTGACCCTCCTGCAAATTGCTTGTGTCGCTCGGTAAAAAATCTGCCGAAGGCGTGTGCTCTACATTCTTGGCAGTTGCAGGTTTCGGTGTTACATACGAAGGCACGGCTTTTTTGGTTGGCGGCGCACCATATTGCTGGGCTGCTTTTGCGGCATCGTTACTGCCGGTAAATCCCCGCTGCATTCTTTCAAAAGCACTGCCCTGGTTCCAGCCACTGCTGGCATTATTTTTTGCTACCGCACCTGCGTAACTCCTGTCCAGCATATCCTGCGGCATTTCTTCTATAAAACGGCTGGGGTCATTTTGTTGTAATTGGCCAAACCTATAGCGTGCATTGCTATAGGTAAGAAACAGGTTAGACTTTGCCCTGGTAATGGCTACATAAAACAAGCGCCGTTCCTCTTCCAGTTCCTCACGGGTATTAATGCTCATGGCATTGGGAAACAGTGTTTCTTCAAGGCCTCCTACAAATACCACCGGAAACTCAAGGCCCTTGGCCGCATGTATGGTCATCAGTTTTACCACGTCGGCGTTTTCTTTGTCGTCGTCTGAATCGGTAAGCAACACGATTTGCTGCAGGTAAGCGCCGAGTCTCTTATCTCCCACCTCGCCATCTTCTTCGTTCATCGGCGTTTCTATAAACTCTTTGATGGAGTTAAGTAACTCCTGCACGTTTTCATACCGGGCAAGTCCTTCCGTAGTTTTATCGTTAAAGAGATCTTTTATAATTCCAGTGCTTTTACCAACGATCACGGCAAGGTCGTACGCATTTTTTTTATCCAGTTCACTTTGAAACATTTTGATCATAGTTACAAAGTTGTCTATACTTTCCAGCGTACCACTTTTAAAACCATACATGCCTGCATTGCAAAGCACATCCCACATACTGATGCCGTTGTTATTGGCAAACAGCACCGCCTTATCAATGGTTGTTTTACCAATGCCTCTTACCGGGTAATTAATAATGCGTTTCAAAGCTTCCTCATCGCTGGGGTTAATGACAATACGCAGGTAGGCCACAAAATCTTTTACCTCCTTACGCTGGTAAAAACTCATGCCGCCATAAATGCGGTAGGCAATGCCCATACGCCGCAGCGACTCTTCAAAACTCCTGCTCTGCGCATTAGTGCGGTATAAAATAGCAAAGTCGTTATTGAAAAAATGATTGCGAAGTTTTAGTTCCTTGATGGTATCAGACACATATTTCCCTTCGTCATTATCGGTCATGGTACGCACCAGTTTCACTTTTTCCCCGGGACCGTTCTCTGTGAATAACCGTTTTTCTATCTGGTCTTTGTTGTTGCTGATAATTTCGTTAGCAATATTTAAAATCGTTTTGCTGCTCCGGTAGTTCTGCTCCAGCTTCACCACTTTCACATCGTCATAGTCTTTCTGAAATTGCAGAATATTGGCAATGGTGGCGCCCCTAAAACTGTAAATGCTCTGGGCATCATCTCCCACTACGCAAACATTTTCGTGCATGGCACCCAGCAGTTTGATAATCTCGTACTGCGCAGGGTTGGTATCCTGGTACTCATCAATCAATATGTATTTAAACTTGCGTTGAAATTTGCTGAGCGATTCTGCATGATTCTTCAATAGGATGTACATTTTAAAAAGCAGGTCATCAAAATCCATAGCGCCATTTTTAAAACAGCGCTTGGCATAGGCCTCGTAAATATGCCCTATCATGGGGCGGTTTGCCCGGGCATCTTCCTGTTGCAGGGTGTAGTCGTTGAGGTACTCGCCAGGGCCGACAAGGGCATTTTTGGCCGACGATATCCGGTTGTATACAATGTTGGCCTTATACTGTTTTTCATCCAGCTCCATTTCTTTTACCACAGTTTTTACAACACTCTTGGCATCGTCTGTATCATAAATGGTAAAGTTGCTTGGGTAGCCGATTTTGCTGGCCTCGCCCCTTAGTATTCTTGCAAACACGCTGTGAAATGTGCCTACATATAAATTTCTTGCTTCACTTGTGCCGAGTATCTTGCTGATACGCTCTTTCATTTCGGCGGCAGCTTTGTTGGTAAAAGTGAGTGCCAGAATATTGAAAGCATCTACCTGGTGAGCAGCCATGAGGTGAGTGATCCTGGTAGTCAAAACCTTTGTTTTGCCGCTGCCAGCGCCGGCAATAATCATGATAGGCCCGTCTTTGTGCAGCACTGCCTCCCGCTGGGGCTCATTCAGTTCGTCTAAGTAATTCCTCATGGGCCAAAGGTACGAATCCATGGATGGCTGCTTTGGGATGTTTGTAAATATTTGGGTGAGGGAAACGGGTATACAATCCCTCACTTGCATGATAAGGGATCCTGAACAAAGCTTTTGACTCGCTTATAATTTCAAAATTCTTGCATGAAAAAGTAACTGCGACAA
>JAYTBG010000429.1:0-6761 GCA_043737055.1 Chitinophagaceae bacterium
AAAAAATTATCTTTTATAATTTGGCCGGCAGTAGATGCACTCACCAACGATTTTAGCCAATCGCCACAAACAATTCTGCAAAGGTTAAGCCTAAGCCCACTACAGAAATGGAACGACGGCGTAAAGGAAAACATAAAGTACACCCGACGTGCCCTTACTAATTTGTTGATGCCAGCCCGAACAGAGGCTTCTCTTAACGCTTAAGGGGATTTAAAATTTTAAACTACAGCATTTGCCTCCTTCTTTGAAGAGGCATTTTTTTTTGCGGTAACACTGTGCTCGTTTATTAACACAAGTGCCATAATGTAAAAGGGCATACAAGGAATTTTGTATCGCACCAAAGTGCCAAAATTTAAAGTAGTAGCGCCTATGAATAGGGCAAACAGCAGGGAAAAGAAAAAACAAAACATCACCATTGGATCTTTGATGAGCGTTGAAAAAAACAGCCAGAGGCCGGCATTATAAAGCACATAGAGTGTAAATAGCATTAGGCTTAAACTTTCAATGGACGAAAGTAGTGTAGATATTTTTTTAGACTCCCACAAGTACGGCCGAAACAATGTGGCACTAATTGCTGCCGGGGCAAGTTTTGCTAACCCCCCAATACTTCCATCATATTCTACGCCCAGGCTAAAAGAAGATTCCGCCTTATCTGCCATATCGATAAAATTAGCTTGCTGGCTTGCCACCGATTCATTTAAATTTCCTAAAGCCAGACCTCCCATTTCCTCCTGCAGCTTATCCGACACCAAAACAAAGCCTCCGATACTTATTCCTGAAATAACAACCACCACGATTAGTTTAACAAAGGTCCCTTTGATGAGATTAATATTTATTAGAAAAAGATAGAGGACGAAAAAAGGCAAATACGCAAAAATGATGTAATTTTTTACAATAGAAAGTATCCATATAGACAGCATTGCGATCAATCCATTGAGCAAAGCATTTCTTTTCTTATAAAAGCCTTCATAAATACAGTAAGTCATCCAACCTAACATGCCCATACAAACAGGGTCTTTTAATGCGCCGGAACTCCAGAAAACAACGGTAGGTAAAAACAGTACAGCAATTGCAATCCGTTTATGCAGATGTGGGTATCTATTGTAGAAAAAACGAAATAGTTTCCAGATACCAGTAAAAGCGATCATGGAAAAAAATAAATTAATAAGCAAATAACGGCCAAACGTGAAGAAGGCGAATATTGCCACAAGGCGTATGATAAAGAAATTGGCTTCACTTTTAAAATATCCTTTGTTGGCTGAATTACCAACCAGGTCTTTGCTAAAATCCTTGCCTTCCATAAAGAGCCATTGAAGATTGGAGGAATCCTGTAAAATGAGCCTAAACAGGTTCATCCCTTCCGGATAGTATAGCGTAGTAGAATCGCCGATTGAAATGTAATAGTTAAAAACAGTAATCGCAAAAGTTGAAAATATCTTCAGCCAAAAGCCCCATTTGTGGTAAAATCTTAACACCGGGTCTTTGAGTTTTTTTCGCCGGTAGGCAAAAAAGAGGTGAAACAGCAAAACATATAGTGGAAACAATATAATGTCGAGAACCCCCATCCTTGTAAATCTATAAACTAATTTAATGAATGACTTATAACCGCTATATGCTCAAATTTATCGTAAAATATCATTTACTATTCAATAATAAACATTTATTTTGCCCACTATAAAATCTCTCAAGGTATGTGTGGTATTGCGGGTTCGGTTAATTTTAAATTGTCTTATAGTGAGGTAAACCGCAGTATGATTCATAGAGGGCCTGACGAACAAAATGGGTTTGAATCTGGCAACGTAGATCTCTATCATCTTCGCTTATCCATTCTCGATATCTCTGGCGGCAAGCAGCCAATGAACCTTGATGATCGGTTCACCATCATCTTTAATGGCCAGATATATAATCATGATGACCTTCGGAAAAAATATGGGCTTATCGGGAAAACTTACTCCGACACAGAGACGCTTCTGTTGCTTTACAGAAAGTTGGGTACCGGGTTTTTAAATGATCTGGAAGGGATGTTCGTTTTTGCAATATATGATAAACAAGAACAGACTTTGTTTATAGCAAGAGACAGGGCTGGTAAGAAGCCAGTCTACTACTTTTGCGATGGTGAGAAACTCTTGTTTGCATCCGAGCTTAACTGCCTTAAAAGCCAACTGCCGCTTCAGATGAACCAGCAGCATTTTTACACTTATCTGCGCACAGGTTCCTTTTATGGAAGCCATACACCCTACCACAACGTTACAGAGCTCACAGCAGGATCGTTTTTATTGATTGATTGCAGGAGCCTTAGCATCCGGCATCAAAAGTGGTGGAGCATCGACCCCTTCTACAAAAAAAGTAATGCGGATACTTTTGAGCAAGCGCTGGAGAAAGTTGATGTTTATCTCAATAAAGCGGTGCAAAGTAGGGTAGCTTCTTCTGACCTGGAGGTAGGGAGCTTTTTAAGTGGCGGCATTGATAGTGGTTTAGTAACGGCCATGGCCAGTAATTTTAAAGGTCAATTAAAAACCTTTACAGTTTCTTTTGATGGCGAATATGATGAAGCTCCACTAGCCCGCATGGTTGCAGAAAAGTATAGTACAAATCATACAGAAATTAAAATTTCGTTTGACGATCTAAAACAAAACCTGGAAAAAATAGTAAGCAATTACGGAGAACCATTTTTCGATAGTTCGGCAGTGCCCAGTTATTATGTAAGCCAGGAAGCCAAAAAGTACGTAACGGTTATTTTAAATGGAGATGGGGCAGATGAATTGTTTGGGGGCTACCGCCGCTATATTCCTTTTTCCAAATATGATTTTTTTAAAGCACCGCCTGCTTTAAAAGCAATGGCCGGTATGGCAAAGGCGCTATTGCCTCACCCACATTCTAAAAAGAATATTTACAATTATATTTATCGCCTTTGCTCTTTAGCATCCAAGGGCAGCCTTGAGGTTTATCTTTCTGCAAGTGTAGACATCTTTGAAGATTATGAAAATAATATTGTTCACTCCGGCACAGACTACCTCGCAGAAATGCGGCAGCATTTTGATGGAATTGCCAACGAGGATATGAGCGGTTTGAAGAAAATTATGAACATGGATTTCAATAGCAACTTGTTCAGCGATTTGCTTGTGAAAATGGACATTGCTAATATGGCTCATTCGCTTGAAGGAAGAAGCCCTTTTCTCTCAAGGGATTTGATGGAGTATGCGCCAGGTATGAATGATGCTTTCAAAATAAATAATAAAACAACCAAATACCTTTTGCGTACATTGGCAAAAAAATATTTGCCAGAGCAACTACTCAATCAACCCAAACGGGGTTTTGAAATACCTCTGAAACAGTGGGTTGAAAATGACCTGAACGAATTGGTAAAAGACTACGTCGGCTCGACTAGCGCACTTAGCAGGCAGGTGTTAAAACCGGCGTTTGTAGACGGGCTATTAAACAACAGTATAAAAATTCCGGCAGAAAAACGGGCAAAGATGCTGTGGACACTGATGAGCATGGAAATATGGTATAAACAAACATACTTGCAATAACAGGAATTACAACGACGAAGTTTTATGAAGAAGAATATTGCAATTATTGAAAATCATATTATCTCTACCAACACCGTCCGGCAAAAATTAACCCAGGTCTTAATAGAACAGGGTTATAATGTAACCGTTCTTTCTACTGGAACGCAAAAGGAAATTGCAATTGCCCAAAGTAAAGGCTTTACTATAATAGACATAGGAACCAGCAACACAAATATTGCCGACGTTTTTCAATACATGAAAAACTTAAGGCGGGCTTTAAAGGATACACGGGCAGATGTTTGTTTGACCTTTACCATGCGCCCCGCTATCTGGGGTAACCTGGTTACCCGTTTTATGGGCATTCCTACAATCACCAATATTACGGGAATAGGTCCGTTGGCCGAAAGCGAATCGCTGGCTTATAAAGTTGCGAGAATAATGTACAGGTTTGTATTGAAGAAAACGTCGTTGGTTTTTTTTCAGAACAAAGATGACCTGGGCATATTTTTAAAGAAAAAGTTTGTGACCGCAAAGCAGGCTTCTATAATCCCCGGTTCTGGGGTAGACTACGACCATTTTGCACCGCAGGCAAAAAAAAGGAATGATAACAAATTTGTTTTTCTATTTATTAGCCGGTTAATAAAAGATAAGGGCATCTTAGAATATGTAGATGCTGCAACACAATTGTTAGAAACCAATCGGGAAGTTACCTGCCAGGTTCTTGGACCTTACTACTCCCAAAATTTAAAGGACAATATCATCACAGAAAAGCAAATAATGCATTGGCTGGACAATGGCATTGTAAAATATATGGGCGCAGCAGACGATGTTCGTCCTTTTATTGCAGAGGCGGATTGCATTGTACTCCCCTCCTACAGGGAAGGGATGAGCAACGTGTTGCTAGAGGCCGGGAGTATGCAGAAGCCAACCATTACGGCTAATACCACGGGTTGTAATGATATTGTGGTGGATGGGGTTACTGGGTTTTTATGCAAGGTGCGAGACGCCGAAGATCTGCATAAAAAAATGCAGAAAATGGTGCAGCTTTCCCCTGGTCAACGAGAAGATATGGGTAAGCACGCAAGGGAACGGGTAAAAACAACCTTTGCAAAAAAGATTGTAGTAGACGCCTATCTGAGGGCAATTGAAGGCATCGGATAATTTTATTTAGCAATTGAGAATTAAAGGATCTACTGTTTTTTGCCCGTAATTCTAAACAATTTTATCCTTCCCTTGTAATATAGTTCTAACGTTAACCACGATGAATTCATTTACAATTAAAGACCTTTCTAATCTTTCTGGTATTAAAGCTCACACCCTGCGCATATGGGAGCAGCGCTACAGTTTTCTAAAACCTAACCGCACTTTTACCAACATCCGGTACTACAGCAATGAAGAATTAAAAACAATTCTAAACATTGCGTTGCTCAATAAATATGGGTTTAAGATCTCCCATATAGATAAAATGACGGGCATTCAAATGAATGACAAAATCCTGTCATTAAACCAGGCAGAGGCCCAGCAGGAGCGCTTTGTAAATGAGCTCATCCAAAAAATGATAGACCTGGAAATTGAGTCTTTTGAAGAAATACTTAGCCAGTACATTGCGGCAAAGGGAATAGAACGCACTATTACCCAGGCAATATTTCCGTTCTTAGAAAAAATTGGGATTCTCTGGCTTACCAACCATATTAACCCTGCACAGGAGCATCTGGTTACTAATATTGTCAGGCACAAGTTAATTTGCGGCATTGAAAATGCCAGCACTGCTTTGCAGTCTGACAAGAAAATATTGCTGTTTCTGCCCGAGGGAGAATACCATGAACTGGGCTTGCTCTTTATGTATTATATCCTTAAAAGCCGGGGGGTTTATGTTACTTATCTTGGTGCCAACGTCCCCTTAAAAGATGTAGAGTATGTGGTTAACTACAAAAAGCCTGATTACCTCTACTGCCACCTTACCACCGTGGGGCAAAACTTCAATTTCGAGAAGTTTCTCCTAAATGTTACCCAACGTTTTAAAGGAATTCCGGTTGTTATTTCCGGATTGCTGACCAATACATATGAAAAGAAAATTATGCCTCCCATTATTTTTAAAAGGTCTTTCCCTGAGGTAATGGAATTTGTAACTGCTTTATAAATATTTGCAGAAAATGACCCTTTTTCAAAAAAGGGTCATTTTTTCTCAAAAGTTTTGTTTAACTTTACGGTATCAAAAATTGAACACTATGTCCTCTCTAGAATTTGATCAAATGTTGCTTAGCAACGCAGATTATTTGAAGCCTTTCGCCTTTACCCTTACCCGGGATAATGAAGCCGCTAAGGACCTTATGCAGGAAACCCTGTACAGGGCGCTATCTAACAAAGAGAAATACAATGTGGGTACCAACCTGAAGGCGTGGATGTACACCATTATGCGCAACATTTTTATCAACGATTACAGGAAGAAGGCAAGGCAGCAGACAGTTTTTGACAACACCTCTAACGACTTTCTGTTGAACCACAATCAAACTGCTGTGGCCAACTCGGCCGAAGTAAATCTCAAATTAAAGGACATTCAAGCCTCTATTCACGAATTGCCTGAAATCTTCAAGCATCCCTTCGTTCTCTACTATGAAGGATACAAGTACAACGAAATTGCGGCTTTATTGAAGGAGCCGCTGGGAACTATCAAAAGCCGAATCCACTTTGCCCGCAAACTTTTAAAAGAGCAAATGAACCGTTATTAAGTAAAGAAGTACAGCATTCACTCCAATAGCCTTATTTTTACTCCCTTGAAAAAAGTTGTTGTAATAGGTAGTGGTTTTGCCGGCCTCTCTGCCGCATCCTACATGGCAAAGTCGGGATGGGATGTCACTGTTCTGGAGAAACATGAGATACCCGGCGGGCGTGCAAGAAAATTCAGTGATGCAGGTTTTACCTTTGATATGGGCCCAAGCTGGTACTGGATGCCAGATGTTTTTCAAAGTTACTTTAACAGCTTCGGAAAAAAAGTATCAGATTATTATGAGCTTAGTCGCCTCGACCCTTCCTACCGCATATATTGGCAAGACAGCCAGCTAGATGTACCAGCAGATTACGAAAAATTAAGGGAGTTGTTTGAAAGCATGGAGCCAGGGGCAGCCGAAAGACTGGACGCTTTTCTCAAAGAGGCGGCTTACAAATATGAAGTAGGTATTCACAAACTGGTGCGCAAGCCAGGGCGTTCAATCACAGAGTTTCTTGATATAGACCTTGCCAGGGGCTTGC
>JAYTBG010000430.1:0-2728 GCA_043737055.1 Chitinophagaceae bacterium
CAGAACCAACCTACCGGCCAGTTTTACAGGGTAAGCACAGACAACCATTTCCCCTACCGGATCTTGGGCGCACAGCAGGACAACAGCACCGTAAGAATCTTGTCTCGCAGCGATGGCGGGCAAATAACTACCGATCATTGGATGCCCACAGCCGGTGCGGAGAGTGGCTACGTGGTTGCGGATCCTTTAAATCCTGACATCGTTTATGGAGGAAATTACAGCGGGTACCTGTCACGGTTAGACCATAGAACCGGCGAGAACCGTGCAGTGAGCGTATGGCCGGATGATCCGCTCGGGGGCGGGATAGATGTAGCCAAATATCGGTTTCAATGGAACTTTCCCATTTTCTTTTCTCCGCACAATCCTAAAAGATTATATGCTGGCGGCAATCATTTGTTTGTAACAGAAAATGAAGGAGCGTTGTGGACGGCCCTCGGCAGAGATCTTACGACCAATGATAAGAGCAGGCAGGCCAGCAGCGGCGGGGTCATTACCAAAGACAACACCGGGGTTGAGGTATACTGCACCATATTTGCAGCAACTGAATCTGCTTTAGAGGAAAACTTATTGTGGACAGGTAGCGATGATGGATTGATATATGTGAGTAAAGACGGCGGCAAGAACTGGGAGAATGTGACACCCCCGGCCGCAGGAAAATGGATGATGTGGAACGCTGTAGAAACTGATCCATTTAAAAAAGGCAAGGCATACTTTGTTGGTACCAAATACAAGTCAGATGATTTTGCGCCCTACATTTTTAAGACGGAAGATTATGGAAAGACCTGGCAAAAAATTACAAACGGCATACCAGCGATGCATTTTGCCCGCAGCCTGAGAGCTGATAGAAAAAGGCCGGGCCTGTTGTATGCCGGCACAGAGTACGGCATGTACATAAGTTACGACGATGGTATGAGCTGGAAATCTTTTCAGCTTAATTTGCCGCTGGTGCCCATCACTGATCTTGCCATTAAAGAAAATGATTTGATCGTTGCCACGCAAGGGCGCTCATTTTATGTGTTAGATGACCTTAGCCTGGTGCAGCAAAAACAAGAAGGTTTAAGTGGCAAACGTCTCGCTGGTTTCGCAGTAAACGACGCCTATGTTTTTAAAGGCTTTCAAAACATGAGTGCAAAAAATGCGGGTATCAATCCACCCAATGGCTCGGTCATTAATTATTATTTGCAACAGGTAAATGACTCCACCAATGTGACCATTGACATACTGGATAAAAACAAAAAACTCATCAACAGCTACAGCAACAAAGCGAAGGAGAAGAACAAACAGCTTGATATTGCCACCGGCATGAATCGGTTTGTGTGGGACATGCGCTACGACTCTGCAGAAAAAGTAAATGGTTTGGTGCTCTGGCATGGTAATGTGCCCGGTCCTAAAGCCGCACCAGGACAGTACTATTATAAAATAAAGTCTGCTAAAGATTCTGTAGCTGGCCAGTTTATTATTAAGGCGAATCCGGTTTACAAACTTAGCCAGCAGGACTACGACGACCAGTTTAATTTTTTACTGAGCGTACGGGATAAGTTTTCAGAGATACAAACAGCCATCGTTAATATAGGTCTGCTTCGCAAACAGGTAAATGATTTTGTTGCCTTGCAGGGAAAATCAATTCCACAACCAACAAAACAACTGGCAGATACTATCAACAAGCAAATGACCAAAATTGAAGAGGCATTGCATCAAACCAAAGCGAAAAGTTCGCAGGATGTTTTAAACTTTCCCATTCGGCTTGATGATAAGATTTCAGGGCTGTACGAATTTGCCAGCAGCGGAAATGCTGCTCCGGCAAAGCAGGTTAAAGATGCCTTTGCCATCCTTTCTGCAGAAGCAGATGTGCAACTTAACAACCTGAAAAAAATCATGTCAACAGATGTGGCTGCTCTTAACAAACAGATCAGGGACCAGGCCCTTCCGGTGATTGGCGTAAAGGTGGAGAACTGATAATACTTTAAAAAGCCAATAAACAAACAAGCCAGCGATCATTCGTTGGCTTGTTTGTTTTAGCCATCACTAAGAATTCAATTTATTGTATGGAATGATTTTCTGTCTGACAGTAAAAGTTGAGATATACGGCTACTTTTGCAGCTTGCAACCAACCGTCACCGTTACATAATGCAACTGCTTAATATATTCACGGATCACAGCCTACTCACTTTAATCTCTTTGATTGTGTTGGCTTTTACAGCAGGGTTTATAGATGCAGTGATCGGGGGCGGCGGCCTCATTCAATTGCCTGCATTACTGATCAATTTTCCCAAGACAGCGTTGCCGGTTTTATTTGGTACAACCAAGATTGCTTCCCTTGCCGGCATTAGCATGGCGGCGTATTCTTACTCCCGCAAAATTCACTTTAATTACCGGTTGCTGATCCCTGTCTCTATATGTGCGGCCCTGGCTTCATTTGCGGGAGCAAGACTGGTAATGCACATTAACGTGCAAGCACTCAAACCAGTCATTTTAGTTATTCTAATATTGATGGCGATCTACACTTACGTGAAAAAAGACCTTGGGAGCATTCCAACTAAAACATTGACTATTGAACAACAAATAATGCGAGGTTGCTTCCTCGCTTTGGGGGTTGGCTTTTATGATGGTTTCTTCGGGCCGGGTACCGGAAGTTTTTTAGTGCTCGGTTTCGTTGTGCTGCTAGGGTTCGAATTTCTTCAGGCCTCTGCGTATTCAAAATTTATCAACTGCATAACCAATATCTCCG
>JAYTBG010000431.1:0-6743 GCA_043737055.1 Chitinophagaceae bacterium
TGAATTCAATTCAAATCGTCACCGTTTATTTTTCGGCTCAAATACACGTCTATTAGGAATTTCAAAGAACTTTTATCTGAGTTAACAGGACACTAGTGACTTTTTAACACTAAACTTTACTATTAATAAAAAAGTGGCCGCTTATTCCAATACAGAATTTTATAAAATTTGGGATAGAACTTCAAATGCCAATAGTTATTTATTTACCGATCTTGGTGTAAGGTATAAGTATAAAAAATTTGATTTGGAAATTGGCTGTAACAATATCGCAGACAATAAAAGCTTTATTGTAAAAACAATTTCAAATAATATAGCCCAGCATACCGAGACCTTGCTGCGGGGAAGAACATGGATGTTTAAGTCCTTTTTTAAGTTTAAATAAAATGGGCCGTAAATATTCCTCCACTATCGCAAGTGTCCTGCTGCAGGCAGACCCCTTGTGACAAATCATCTTTATGCCGCCGCAGGTAGGCCGCTGCTATTATAATGTTGCCGCCGTCTGGCTTCCAGCCAACGGCCAGCATACACATCAAAGAAAGAACAAACAAGTCAGTTACCAGTATGATGCGTAACAATATTAAACTCGTCTCTTCTATTCAGATAAAACTTAGCTCAGGAATATTTATAATCTTCTGCAAAGTTTACCAATCCGGCGGCAACAAATATTATAATAGAAGAGACGCCTTTAAAAAGAAATGAAGATTACATTACACCTGGTGGATAAGGAATGTCATTTACAGCAAGCGAGTCGTTTGCGAGTGGTGCAGGAGAACATCAACGGCAGAGAAAAATTTCTGTTGAATAGAATTTATGAAAAGAGCAACTGTCAATCGACCAAAAAAATCAATTACTAAGATTGTAAACCTGAACGACATTCGACAGTTACTCACGCTTGACAAAACGTTCTCCCTTATTTACGACCAATACGGCGCCCCACCAGATTGGAACAGACCAGCAGGTTTTGTTTCTCTGTTAAAAATTATATTAGAACAGCAAGTAAGTATTGCATCTGCCAATGCCCATTTTCAAAAACTTAACGGTTACTTAAAGGAATGTACCCCTTCCTATGTGCTTCAATTAACAGATGAAGAAATGAGGACCTGTCAGATCAGTCGACAAAAATCGAAATATTTGCGGGCATTATCAACGGCCATCATAAACGGAAGTTTAGAGCTGGAAAAATTATCTGCTTTGGATGAAGCCGACATCAGAGAACAACTTACCAGCATTAAAGGAATTGGCCATTGGACAACCGATATTTATTTGATGTTTTGCCTACAATCAAAAGACATTTTGCCTATTGGAGATATTGCAGTTGTGAATACAGTTAAGGAATTGTGGCAGGTACAATCAAAAGAAGAGATACTTTTATTGGCCGAAAAATGGCGACCGTATCGTTCCCTGGCAGTGTATTTTTTGTGGCATTATTATCTTAAAAAGAGAAAGAGATTGCCAGTGTGAATGCAGTTCAATAATAAAGAACTCAAAATTAGCAACAGTGCTCAAAGAAATTATTCTCCACCTACTGGTAATGAAAAAGCAATAAGCTCTTTTTCCATAACCAGCTTAAGCTTTCTTTTTAGTCTCGCCTTGAGCAGATATGCAGCGCTGGCAAATTGGGTGGGAGTATCTGTGACAATGCAGCATATTAAAATGAAATGTTTACGTTCAAGAAGGCCCTTAGGAGGAATAGTCGGCGCCGGGACATGCGATAAATTTTTTCCTTACACTCTGATTTTTGCCAAACTAATTTAGACCTTCGTCCAATTCACCTAGCCCCAACCTCAACCCAATATTCGAACAGTTACTTATTCAACAGCTCCAAAGACTTTTTAATTGCGGAATCCTCCAGGTTCAGTACTTCAAAATAGCCTTCGGTTCTAAAGAGCTGCCGGGCAAGGGAAGATTTTAGAGCTTTGCTGATGTAAGTTTTTTCTTTTGCAGAAATGCCCGAGAGACTCACCGAATCTTTGATACTTTGGCGTTCAAATTTTTGCCAGTCGCCCTCGGAGAGCCTGAAATTTTGTGCGAAGTCCTGCGATGTTTTGAACTGGGTTTTTACTGCAGGGTTGTCCAGGTAATAGCGATAGCCGAAGTCGGTTAAGGTTCCAGCTATTAAAAGCTTTATAGAAGTGTTGCCCGGCTTGCTGGTGTCTGCAGGTACAAAAACGTCCGGCGTGATGCCGCCACTTTCATATATTTTCTTCCCAGCCTTGGTGGTGAATACTTTACCCAAAGGCTGCTTTACAGAATCTGCCGACCACATTGCACCATTCGCAAACCTGTCTGTTATTTCATTGTAATAAGCTTTGCCTCCATTGCTATACGGCCGCTGAATACTTCTGCCTAAAGGGGAGTAATAGCGGGCAACCGTTAGTCGCAAAGCACTTCTATTGCTGAGATCGAATTGTTCCTGCACAAGGCCTTTACCAAAACTCCGGCGGCCAATAATGGTTGCCCGGTCCCAATCCTGCAGCGCAGCCATTAAGATCTCACTTGCGCTTGCGCTGCCTTCGTCGGTAAGCACTACAAGTTTGCCGGTTTCAAACTGGCCTTCCCGCCGGCAACGGTAATCTTTCCTGGCTACGTGGCTACCCTCGGTATAAGTGATGAGTTTATCGCCCGCTAAAAATTCGTCGGCTATTTCTACGGCTTCATCCAGCACACCGCCGCCATTGCCCCTAAGGTCTAGCACCAGTTGCTTTAAACCCTTTTTCTTGAGACTCGTCAGGCTCTCCATAAACTCCCGGTAAGTTTGTTTAGAAAATTTATTAAGCCTGATGTATCCCGTGGTTTGGTCTAACATATAGCCTGCATCCAGGCTGGATAGTGGGATGATGCCCCGGTTTACTTTGATGGTTCTGAGTTTGCCATCTCTTGAAACAACAAGGTTGACAGGGCTGCCCAATTCGCCCCGTAGGTTTTGGCGAATTCTTTCTGTGGTTATTTTATTACCCGTCAACGTAGAATCATTGGCCTTCAAAATCCGGTCGCCGGTTTGTATTCCTGCTACAAAAGCAGGCCCGTCCTTTAAAACATTTACCACGTGAATACTGTCGTTAAAAATATTAAATTCTATGCCAACGCCAAAAAAGTTACCGGCTATATCTTCATTGGCTGCCTGTAGGTCTTTTGCCGGAATAAATATAGTGTGAGGATCTAGCTGCGACAGTAGGGCATTAATGGCAGTATCGGCAATTATATCCAGGTTTACTGTATCTACATAATGTGCTTGTATAATATCAATAACTTCCTGTATGGTGCGGCGTTTCTCTACGTAGAAAAAGCTCTTTCCCGGCAGGCCATCCCGCATCTTATACCCTATGAACATGCCTGCTATCATCGTTAAACTAAACAAAAGAGGTAGCCAAACCTGTAACTTTTTTTTCTCCATTATGCTTTCTATATTTTTGGCAGTGGTAGCCGGTTCAATCTGTAAGGCTGCGAAGGTAATTTTTTGTTGGTTACCTTATAATTTTTTATACCTTTCGAGCTTGTTGTTACATCTTTTCCAACACAATAAAATTCAAGTATGAAATCCATTTTAATTGCAGACAGTGGTTCTACTAAAACAGAATGGTGCCTGCTGCATAACAATAAGAAAAAGAAAGTCATCACCCAGGGACTTAGCCCATACTTCTTAAACGAAGACCAGATCGGTGAAATAATCCGGAAAGAACTGGTAACTAAACTTAAACAAAGCATCCCCGACGAGATATATTTTTACGGCACTGGCTGTAGCAACCCTGCCAATGCAGCAATTGTAAAGCGTGCCATCCGCAAGCATTTTAAAGAATCTTCTATTAAGGTTGATCATGATTTGATAGGTGCTGCAAAAGCTTTGTGCGGGCACGAAAAAGGCGTGGCCTGTATCCTTGGAACCGGATCTAATTCCTGTTTTTATAATGGAAAGAAAATTGTAAAAAATAGTCCCGGGCTGGGCTATATACTGGGTGATGAAGGAAGCGGTGCCTACCTGGGTAAAAAAGTGATTCAGTATTTTTTGTACAACACTTTTGATGAGGATTTAATGGAACGATTCAAGGCAAAATTCAACACAACTAATGTAGAAATACTAGAAGCAGTTTATAAAGAACCTTTACCAAACCGGTACCTGGCAAGCTTTGCTATTTTCCTGGCAGAAAACCGTGGCCATTACATGGTAGAGAATATAATAGAAGATGGCCTGAATGACTTTTTCTTCACTCATATTTATAAGTACAGGGAAAGCTGGACAATGCCATTGCATTTTATTGGCGGCATCGCCTATGGCTTTAAAGATGTATTAAAAGACCTGTGCGATTCTTATGAACTTCAACTTGGCCGTGTATTAAAAAACCCGATGGACGGCCTGGTAAAATATCACCAACAATAAATAAAGTTCGATCACCCGATTATGGCGTTTGAAAAAATAACTGAAAGCGATTCTCACTACCGGCACCTGGACACAATGGCCATCAGAGACCTTTTAGAAAACATCAACAAGGAAGACAACACCGTACCGCAGCTCGTACACGAGCAAATTCCGCAGATAGAGACATTGATACAGGTAATTGCAGACAAGATGCTCATGGGCGGTCGGCTATTTTATATTGGTGCAGGAACGAGCGGCAGGCTGGGAATTGTAGATGCTAGCGAGTGCCCACCTACATTTGGTGTGCCGTATGGCCTTGTAATTGGCATCATTGCCGGTGGCAATAAGGCTATTACTGAAGCAGTAGAATTTGCAGAAGATGATACCGAACAAGGCTGGCTGGATTTAAGGGAACATAACGTAAATGAGAATGACGTGGTGGTGGGAGTAGCAGCCAGTGGTACTACTCCATATGTGATAGGCGCTCTTCATAAATGCCGGGAAAACAGTATTGCCACAGGCAGTATTTGTTGCAACCCCGATGCTCCGTTAAGTGCTGCAGCAGATTATCCCATTGAAGTAGTGGTAGGGCCAGAATTTGTAACCGGCAGCACCCGTATGAAAAGTGGCACGGCGCAGAAACTTGTACTCAATATGATCTCCACAAGCGTAATGATTCAGTTGGGTAGGGTAGAAGACAACCGCATGGTTAACATGCAACTCACCAACGACAAATTGGTAGATCGTGGCGTAAAAATGCTAATGCATAACATTAAGATAACAGACTACGAACTGGCCAAGACTTTTCTGCTTAAATACGGCACTGTAAAGAAGGCAATGGAAAATTACCACCCGTAAAAAATTATTGTTTGCTGTGTCATATTGTAGTAAATTACTATTCAATTATCACTTAAAAAATGCTCTTATGAACTACAAAATTCTACTCACATCTGCTGTAATCCTGTACTCTTCAGCATCCTTTTCTCAAAACAACAACAAAGCTTTTGCTATTACCGGAGACGGCAACAAAGATTTTGTGTGGATGAACATTCGGCAGGTAGATCTTGGTACGGGCCAGGTCTCTAAAACAATATTCCAAAGAGACAAGAGTAATTTTGTGCTCACAGATGTAAATGCTAAAACCAGTGTTTCCAAAGTACCTGGTACAGATAATTATGCGCAAGCCAAAAGCCATCCCACCGGTTCCTTCGTGGCAGCAGCCGCACTGGATCGTCGTGGCAACAAACTTTATTTTACACCAATGCGGGTTGGGGAGTTGCGCTGGCTGGATCTTGATGTAAAAAATGAGACGCCAAAATTCTATAGCCTCTCATCACCTGCACTAAACTTTGGAGTACAGGCAGATGAAGCCAATCACATCACCCGAATGGTTATAGGAGCTGATGACAATGGGTATGCGCTTACCAACGATGGCAATCATTTTATAAAATTTACTACAGGCAAAAAACCTGTGATAACTGATCTCGGCAATTTGATAGATGCTGAAAGCAACAACGGTATTTCTGTTCATAATAAATGTACCAGTTGGGGTGGCGATATGCTTGCAGACGCCATGGGAAAACTCTACATTATTTCTGCCAACAGGCATGTGTTTCAAGTGGACATTAACAGTCGTGTAGCAACCCATAAAGGCGTTATCACTGGCTTGCCAAACAATTATACTACCAATGCTGCAGCAGTAGATGCAGAAGGCGATATTGTTGTAAGTAGCGCAAATGTTTTTGAAGGATACTATAAAGTAAAATTGTCTGATCTTACTGCTTCGAGCATTGCCGGTTCAGACAGGCTTTACAATGCATCAGATCTTGCAAACGGAAATCTATTGTTGCAAAAAGAAGCAGACGCTGCAAGAAAGTATTCTGCAGCACCACTGTTAGGAACTGCTGCTGACTTTGGTGAAAAGAGGGTTTATCCAAACCCGGTAACGGCATCTACGTTTGCCGTTTTGTTTGACGCCGAAAAGCCCGGCACCTACTCTATTACACTCGCAGATTTGTCTGGCCGGGTGATACAAACACAGAAGGCCAGCATCAACAAAGCGTTCCAAACAGAGCAGGTAACTCTTGCAGGAAATCCTGCTAAGGGAATGTATTTTGTGAAAGTGTATGATGCAAGCAAGCAGATCGTATTTACAGAAAAAGTATTGATTCAATAATCTTTATTTCGGATTGATTGGAGAGAGGCTGCCATGTTGCAGCCTCTTTTTTTTTTAGACTTCGTTGTAATATTTTAAAACAGTCCTCCACATTTCAAAAAGAGCTGGGGCGTATCATTGCATGTTTGTTTCATCGGATGTTCATCATCGTCTTTATAAATTTTATTGCTTCCAGCTCTGTAGAAAACTGGTCCCCAGGGTGGCAGCGGAATT
>JAYTBG010000432.1:0-2723 GCA_043737055.1 Chitinophagaceae bacterium
TAGCAATAATGGCACGTGCTATGCCTACAACCTGTTGTTGACCTCCGGATAATTGAGCAGGAAAAAGATCTTTTTTACCAACGATATTAAACTTGTCCAGGGTGTCTGCCACCATAGCTTTTCGTTCAGATGATTTTACATCCTGGTACAAAAGAGGTGTTTCAATATTCTCAAAAACAGTCAGTTCATCAATAAGATGATATGCCTGAAACACAAAGCCAATTTGTGTTTTGTACAAGGCAGCACGTTGCTTGTCTTTCATGGCAAAAACGTTTTCTCCATTAAAGAGGTAGGTGCCCTCATTGGCCTGATCTATCATACCGATGATATGCAGCAGGGTAGACTTACCCGAACCTGATGGACCCATGATTGACACAAACTCGCCTGCTTCTATTGTAAGGTTGATATCCTTTAAAATAAAATTTGGTCTGCCGCCCTGTGTAAACCATTTAGATAAATGAGAAATTTGAAGCATGTTAAATAATGAATAATGAATAGTGAAAAATGAACAATGAATAACAAGTATTAATTAGTGAATGGTGAGTTGTGAATTCTGAACAGTGAATAATGAATAGTGAACAGGTGAATTGTAGATTGTGAGATGCAAGTGGTAAGTGGTAAGTTTTAAGTTTCAGAATGAAGAAGACTCTATTAGTTTGCACTTTCTTACTTTTTTACTTTTTAATTGACTATTGACCATTGACCACTCACCACTGGTCATTGAACACTGACCAATGACTACTGACTAATCTACTCCGCCCTTAAACTCTTAACCGGGTTGGCAATGGCTGCTTTAATCGCTTGAAAAGTTGTAGTTGCCAATGCTACGAACAATGCAATTATACCTGCAGCAGCAAACATCCACCATGAGATGTCTATACGGTATGCGAAGTTTTGCATCCACTTATTTGTTGTAAATAAAGCGATAGGTGTGGCTGCAACAATGGCAATACCCACAAGCTTTACAAAGTCTTTTGACAGCAACGTTGTGATGTTGGACACGGTTGCACCCAGTACTTTTCGAATGCCAATTTCTTTTGTTCGCTGCTCGGCAGTAAATGCCGCCAAACCAAATAAACCGAGCGAAGAAATTACAACAGCAATAAGGGAGAAAACAAAAATTAAGAAGGATGCTTGTTGGTCTTCCTTGTAGAGGTCATTAAAACTATCGTTTAAAAAATTGTACTCAAGTGGACTTCCGGGCATCATTTTCTTCCATGTATTTTGT
Organism: Chitinophagaceae bacterium; assembly: GCA_043737055.1. Lineage (GTDB taxonomy): Bacteria > Bacteroidota > Bacteroidia > Chitinophagales > Chitinophagaceae > Ferruginibacter. The sequence goes on from JAYTBG010000432.1 coordinate 1,229, forward strand.
ATTGCAGATAACCCCTGCGAAGCATTGTTTGGAGCAATACGTACCATAAAAAAGGTGAACCATGAAGGATCATTAAAAGCGATAAGCGGACCAGTTTTCTCGTGCATGCTTTTATATTTAAAATCCTTTACAATGCCGATAACCTGTCCCGTTCTTTCTTTGAATGTAAAGCGCTGCCCTAATACCGGCTTTGGAATGTTAAGTTGCGCTACAGCCGCTTCGTTCAATACTACATTGCTTTTGTCAGCTTCATTGCCCGGCAGAAACCAACGACCCCCAACCATCTCAAGTTGCATCGTTTTGGCAAACTCCGCATCGGTTGATAGCTGTGCAATCTTAGGATTGAAAGTAGTATCATGTCCGTTCCAGTCGGCGCTGCCAGTAGAAATACTGCCAATATTTATGATGGGCTGGTTAGCCATTGTTACACTTACAATACTGCTTTGCGTCAGCAATTCCTGCCTTATTGCTTGTTGTAACAAAATCTTTTTCTCGGGATTTATACTAGGCGCGAAAGGGAATGATACCACTTGTGAACGGTTATAACCCGGGTTCGTTTGCTGCACAAACTTCATTTGCCTGTATATAACAATTGTGCATGCTATCAACATGATTGAAATAGTGAATTGCACTACCACTAAACTTTTTCTAAAGAAGCTGTCTTTTACTTTTAAAACTGTAAAGCCCCTGAATACATTAAGGGGTTTGAAGGATGACAATAGCAGGGCAGGGTAGATGCTGTTTAGCAATAATGCCACACCTAAGGTTAGGCCTACAACCTGCCACATGTTTGGCGTGATCAGGGTTAGTACAAACTGTTTACCTGTTACTAAATTAAAATATGGCAAAGCCAATTGGAGGAGCAGTAAAGTGGCAATTAATGCTATAAAGCTTATCAATAAAGACTCCGCCACAAACTGGTAGAAAAGATCGATTCGCCGGGCGCCGATCATTTTTCTCACACTTACTTCTTTAGCCCGCAAACTAGCCTTTGCAGTGGTAAGGTTTACATAATTGATGCAGGCTATTAAGAGCAGCAAAAACGCAAGTATGTAAAAAATGTAAACGGTATTTCGGTTTCCTTTTACAAACGACGATGATTGTAAGTCGCTTTCGAAATGCATATCCTTCAAAGAAATTAGGCTGATCTCTGTTCCGTCAGCAGTTCCGGGTAAAATGGCTGTAAGCTTCTTTTCGGTAGCCGCTGTATTTGAGCCGGGCTTTATTTTAATGAAGGTGAGGTAATTAAAGTTGCTCCAGTTCTCATCATTTTCCTTGCGATACTTATCGGTTAACATTGCAGCTATTGGCAGGTATGCGTCATACTGAAAACTTGAATTTGCACCAGCATCTTTTATAATTGCTGCTACCCGGTAATTCATGCTGTCGATGTATATGGATTGTCCTACTGCGCTACGCTTACCAAAATACTTTGTAGCAGCAGTAGTGGTTAAGATGATGTTGTATGGACCTTGCGTAAATGAAGAAGCATTGC
>JAYTBG010000433.1:0-2718 GCA_043737055.1 Chitinophagaceae bacterium
GGTACTTCCTGCACATCTGCCTGGGCATTTACAGATAAGTAAAACATACTGGCTACTGATAAGAGAGCGTACATTCTGTATAGCTGCAATTTCATTTGATTAATTTGTTGTTTTGAATAGGGCCGGATATTAACGATTGAAAAATGTGAATTAACTCTAAGAATTTTCATTTCCTGGAAAGCCATTCCGCATATTTTTTATTTAAAAAGCTGTATCCCGCCATTTTATATTCCGGGTAATTGAGTGTGAAATGGTCGCCCGGGTAGTAGGCATAAACAAAATTTGCATTTAAATTTTTTGTTTCTATCTCCAGTAATTCAACAGCCTTATTTAAAAAATAATTGTCGTGATTACCTGTTGATACTCTTATTTTATTGTCTAAGTCAGGTTTAAGTTGCTGCCAGTTGTTGCGGACGAGAAATGATATATCGTACGCCTTCCAATGTGCTACTACTTCCCGGTCAATTTCTCCGGTCGTCATGTTGGCTATTTTTTCCGGCGAACCATCCTTTGCCTTTTTGCCGAACACCGCATTAAACGAAGCATATTGTTCTCCACGATAAATTACGTTCTCAATCCTGTAAGCATCCTTCAAATAACTCCATGGAATTCTACCACCAACAGATGCATCAACTCTCAATTCGTTTTTATCATCGTAAAACATATTTTTGTCAGCATACAGGTTTACCTTTTGAAAGTTTCTGAAATCAACAGGATCCGGTGCGCTTGACCAGCAACCTGCAAACGTTGAAGGGTAATTTACCTGCAACCACAAAACCGTCCAGCCACCACTGCTATGCCCTGATAATAATCTTGCACCGTTGCAGCGGTACTCTTTTTCCAATTGTGGAATGAACTCCTTCACCAACGCATCGCCCCAGGGCCCGTTGTTTTCACTGTTTGCGTAAACACTGTGGCCGGTTGGGCAATTTCCATCAAGAAACACGGTGATACAGGCAGTTGTATCAAGCGGCGTACTCATTTCATTTTTACCGGAATACCTGTGGTAGTTGCCTCCAAAACCTGATACAATAAAATGAACAGGAAATTTCCGGGTTAGCTCTTTGTAATATTCTTTTGGGAGTACAATAGCGGCATCAACAGTTACCGCTCTTTTGTAAAATGCAGACAGCATGGCTGATGCAACTTTTATTTCTTTGCTGTATTCTGTTTCTTTAAATGCGCTTGCGGCAATCTTCTTGTCGCACCTGATAGTAAAAACCTGCTTTGCATTTTTTGTAAGCGTAATTTTTACCGGATCGCTGTACATATTATGTATGCTATTGCCGATATTTCTGCCCCCTGCATTTTGGTCCCATACTGCTTGCACATAATATTCGCCACGTTCAATATCTGAAAGGTTTACCGGGTAAGAGATCGCCTTATCATCAAAAGTCACCGATGCGGTGGGTTTGATGTTATTTACGTTAATAGCAAAACAAGCAAGGGTTGGTAATCCAGTACCAATATCTTTGGGGGTTTTTCCACCTTTTGAGAGGTATAGCAGAACCTTGCCGGTGAAAGGCCCGTTAAATGCAGGCTGCGAAAAGGAAACTTTAAACTGCTGTGCCTGTAATGCTGTGCTAAGCAACGATAAAAAAATAAAAAATTTTTGGCGGGTATTCATCTTGTACTATTGTGGTTTGTAAACTATGTTAGGGTATTTTGGGTGACGAAGCCTAGAATTCAGTTTATCTAATAACTCCAGAGGCAGCAAAAATGAAAATACTTTGGATTGTGAACTCCACAATTTGGTAAGCATGAACTCAGTTTGATGATTATCCGGCTAAATATGCCCCGGACACCTCGCAAACGCAACATCGTTGGCCCGCAAACCGAGCAGGCATAAGCGATGTTGCGGCGAAGCCATAGTAAAAACAATTAATCTTTTCTTTTTACGTCGTCGTTAGATATATCCCTGATGCAAAGCCATTTGCCATCACGCTTTTCCCAAACAGCCATGTACTTGCCCGTGCGCATTACGTTGCCTGTTGAATCTTTGCGGGTAGTTTTACCGGTTTCAGTGGCATAGTTGTCACAGCCGTAAACATCCATCACTTCGTAAGACACAGTGCTCTTATCCTTACGTTTCGCAAATCCATCTTCCATGCTTTTCTTTACGGCTGCATTGCCTACTGACATCGGCTCGTTATTGCTCATGCTTATCGCGTCATCGGAATACATTGCTGCGATGACAGTGGCGTCGCCTGCATTGTCTGCCTTGGCCCATTGGTTCTCCAATTCCTGTATCTCCGCTTTCAGGTTTTGGTTATCCGGTTTTGATGCCACAGTTTCGGTAGCTTCTTTTGAAGTGGCTGTTGTTTTATCAGCCGAGTCACTACAGCCATTAGCAAAGCAGATAAGTAATGCAGAAGCGATAGTAAACATTGAACGGTTCATTTGTTTCATTTTTTTGTTTTTTATGATTGGTAAATAAATGACGCGATTGACTTTGTAGTGCTGTTCTGTACAACAACAGTTTTACAGCGTATTGTTACACGGGATACTTCGAACTTCAGCCCTGCATTCATGCATGCTCCTTTTTTCTCAGGCCGGTCAAGAAATACAAACATGCCTACCCCTCCCTGGCGCAGATATGCAGCAAGGAAATGAGCGTTGCGTATCTGTGCCTGATTAGGTTGATGCACCTTCAAAGAATACATTTAATTCATTTTAAATCAAGATCCAAAATACACTACCCACCTTACCACTGCCTCA